>JAGCJE010000265.1 GCA_017648225.1 Kiritimatiellia bacterium
AGTGCAGCCACATTGAGGATGATATCCGCAATATAAAACTTAAAGTTGACGCCGGTCTCGATTTTCTTACGACTCAGATGTTCTTCGACAATAATGTCTATTTTCATTATCTCTCACGTCTGAGATCGGCGGGAATAACGGTGCCGGTGATTGCCGGTATTATGCCGGTTACGAACAGCGCTCAGATCGCCCGCATCTGCGCACTGTCGGGTACATATCTGCCGCCGAGATTCCGTTCGATCGTTGACAGGTTCGGGGATAATCCCAAACAGATGCTCGATGCCGGTATCGCTTACGCGACCGAGCAGATTATCGATCTTTTTGCGAATGGCGTCAATGCCGTTCATGTTTATACTATGAATAAACCCGTTGTGGCCGAGCGGATAATGGCTAATCTCGGCAGTATGATAAGGGAATGCTAAAATGAAGAAAAATCCTTTTTCCGCACGACTTGAAGAATTCAGAGCCTCTCTTGCGACCAAGGGACTGGATGCGGCGGTAGTTTCTTCTCCCGCAAACGTCAGGGCGCTTACGGGGGTCGAGTGCGACTGTGTGACACTATTGGTTACGCCTGCAAGAACGGTGTTTTTTACCGATTTCAGGTATGCTCCGGCAGTTGCGAGACTTGCGCCTTATCTTGAAATCGGAGATATTCTCAAATTTCTCCGCGCTAAAAGTCCGCTTAAAGTGAAGGGTTGCTCTTTCGATAAAGTAGGCTTCGAGCCGTCTATCGCGTATTCCGCGTACGAGCGGCTTAAAAAAGTTTTTCCGAAGGCCGAGTTTGTCGATGTCGAAAGCGATATTCTGCTTTTGAGAGCCGTAAAGACGCCTGAAGAAATCGACATGATCCGCAAGGCGGCCTCGCTTAACGATGAGGTTTGGAACTACGCACGTGCGCAGTTTAAGCCCGGTATGACGGAACGTGATATGGCGCGCGTCATCAAGAGTAAGATGCTCGATCTCGGAGACGGTGAGGCTTTCGAGACGATTGTCTGCATCGGTGAAAATGCGGCCGAGTGCCATCATGTTCCCGACGACACTAAATGGGACGGGAAGAAGAATATTCTCGTCGACATGGGGGTCAAGTTTCGCGGATACGCCTCCGATATGACGCGCAATATCATCGGCCCTCGTCCGTCCAGGCTTTACAGGAAGGTTTATAATCTCGTTCTCGAGGCCAATATGCGCGCGATCGCCGCGGCAAAGCCCGGCATGACCGCCGCGAAACTCGATAAGGTCGCCAGAGATTTTCTTAAAGCCAACGGTTTCGGCGAGGCGTTCGGCCATTCTCTCGGACACGGAGTTGGTCTTCAGATCCACGAGGCTCCTACGGTCTCGCGCCGCGACAAGACGGTCCTCAAGCCTGGAATGATAATTACAATTGAGCCGGGCGTTTATCTGCCCGGCAATCTGGGGGTGAGAATCGAGGACCTTGTTCTAATAACCGAAACCGGCTGCGAGGTTCTCTCCTCGTCGGAAAAGTGATTTTCCGGATTCGGTTATAATTGATTCGGAAGATATTTGTCGCCGGTGCGCTGATATATCTGGAGTCCGAATTTAGGCGCGGTAACGTAGATGAGATCGAAAATTTCCGTCTGGATGTTTTCGTATTTGACCCAATCGCGCGTTTTCGTGAAAGCGTAGATTTCGACGGGAATGCCGGTGTCGGACGGTTCGGTCTGACGCACCATGCATGTAAGTTCCTTTGTAATGTCGTCGTTTTTCTCGAGCATTCTCAGAAGCCATGTTTCAAAGGCGGCGAGATTCGATATGTGGTTGTCGCTTTCAAGCATTAAATTCTGTTCAACGAAGTTTTTCTTCAGTTCAGCGGTCATTTCGCGTATCGAGGTCGCGCTTATCCAGACGGGGCGTTTTATACGTCTGCCTTTCGAGTCGGACATGTATCGCCAGTTGATGAACGAATCGCTGATGAGCGCCGACGAGGGGATCATGGTTACGGTGTTGTCGAAGTTTTGAACCTTGACCGTCGTCAGGGCGATGTCGATCACGTTGCCGTCGGCGTTGAATTTAGGCATTGTAATCCAGTCGCCGACCCTGACCATGTCATTCTGGGCGACTTGGATTCCCGCCACGAGGCCGACGATGGAGTCCTTGAAAATCAACATCAGAACGGCTGTAAGAGCGCCGAGACCGCTTAAGATGAACACGGGGCTCTTATCCATCAGAATTGAGATGATGACTATACATGTGGTGCACCAGGTAATGATTTTGACGATCTGAACCATTACTTTGTAGGACATGTTTTTGGCGTTCGAGCGGACCTTTTCGAGAGTCATGATGAACGTGATCCCGGCACAGATCGCCGACGCTGTCATGGCCGCCATAATCACGGAGAGGATTTTTGCCGCATTTGCGGCAGCCCAGTCGTTCCATGTAAGCGCAGATGGAATCCAGGCCTGCAAAATCCAAAAGAAGAGCAACCTTAACAACGAGCGGCGGAGATTCGACGTCTTTTGATAATAAGGACGTATTTCCTTTCGGACGATGCAAAACCTCCGTATGGCTACGGAAATAGTAAAACACAACAGGATTGCGCCTAATATGACGATTGATACACAAATCGAAGAGGCTGTAACCTTAGCCCAAAAAGTATTGAAACCTGTTTCTAAGAGCCATTGTTGAAAGGTGCTTAATAATTCAATCATGTCGTGTTTCCTTTGTTTCTGTCGCGTTTGATGTCTGTACATTATATCATATTGTAGATCCGGGTTGACTATATCAATAAGGATTGGGTATACTGTTCGCGTTGCATCGCGCTTTCTTTTGCAATCCTTATAGGATAATGCCGCCGGCTCTAATACGAAACTCTCTTTCCGTCCGCGAGCGCGGCGAACGGATGGAAAACCTATAATTATGACTGTTGATTTTCATTGCCATTCCACCGCAAGCGACGGGACGCTCGCTCCGGAAGAACTCGCAGAAGCGGCGAGTTCGTTTACCGCGTTTTCGCTGACCGATCACGATAATTGCGACGGCGTCGCGGCATGTGCGCGCGCGGCGGCCGAAAATGGCGTCAGATTCGTTTCGGGTATTGAGCTTTCAATTGAGCCAGGGGAGGGTTTCGACAAATTCCATCTTCTCGGATTCGGATTTGATCCAGAGAACGGAGAACTTAAATCCTTTTTGAAAAAAGTTCTCGACGGACGCAACGAGCGCAACAGGCGCATCCTCGAGAACTTCGCGGCGATCGGGATAGAAATTGAATTCGACGATATTAATTCGTATGCCAACGGCGATGTTCTCGCAAGGCCCCATTTCGCCCGCTGGCTTATGAATCACGGTTTTTCTTCCAGCGTAGTCGAGGCGTTCAACAAATATCTCCTGCCGGATTCGCCTAAGGAGACGCGCTGTTACGAAGAGCGTTTTCATCCGTCTCAGGAGGACGCGTTCGGTGTCATGCACCGCGCCGGGGGCGTTGCGGTTATGGCGCATCCCAAATACTGGCGGCGCGATTGGCGCGAGAAGGGTGTCGACCTCGCGGCCGCCGAAAAAGAACTTTCGCGTCTTAAAGAGGCCGGGCTTGACGGGGTGGAGGCTTTATATCAGGCTAATACGCCAGGCGAAAATGTTGATTTCGTGCGACTTGCGACTAAATTGGGTTATTTAAAGACTGCGGGAAGTGATTTTCACGGCAGTAACAAGCCGACTATCGAGTTAGGCATGGAGGTGTCTGAAAATTACATCGCGCCTTTTCTTGAGCGCCTGAATTTGGTATAATACAGCACGGTTTCATACATTATATCATCATAAGGAAAACAGAAGAATGAATACCGTATTGGTTGGTGCCCAGTGGGGCGATGAGGGTAAGGGCAAGGTTATCGACTTCCTTACTGAAGAGTCTGACGTTGTAGTACGCTTTCAGGGTGGCTCCAACGCGGGTCATACCGTTGTCGTAGGCGATAAGAAATATGTTCTTCATCTCGTCCCTAGCGGCATTCTCCACGACGGTAAGCATTGTGTGATCGGTAACGGCGTCGTCATGGATCCGTTTGATCTTATGCGCGAGCTCGAGCAGGTCGAGAGCTGGGGATTTGAGCTTAAAGGGCGCTTCCATATTTCCGAGCGCGCGCAGATGGTCATGCAGTGGCACCGCGCTCTCGATAAGGCCGAGGAAGCCGTACGTCCCGAAGGCGAGAAGATCGGCACTACCGGCCGCGGAATTGGGCCGGCGTACGCGGCCAAGGTCGGCCGCTACGGAATGCGCGTCGGCGATATTCTCAAGCCTAACTTTCTCGATCTTGTTCGCAAGCAGGTCAACGAGGCCAATATCAAGTTGAGAAGTCTCGGAGCTCTTGAACTTGACGCCGAAGAGATGGTTAAGCTTTACACCCCGATGGTCGCGGCGCTTCTTCCATACGTGACCGATACGATTCAGCTTCTTCATCAGAACCTTGACGCAAAGAAGTCGATTCTCTTCGAGGGCGCCCAGGCGACGATGCTTGACATCGATTTCGGAACGTATCCCTTCGTGACGTCTTCCAACCCGACTGCGGGCGGCGCCTGCACAGGTTCGGGTATTTCTCCGCGCGCGATCGATCGCGTTATCGGCGTTATGAAGCTTTATACGACCCGTGTCGGTGAAGGTCCGTTCCCGACCGAGCTTTTTGACGCCGACGGCGAGCTTATGCGTCAGCGCGGCGGTGAGTTCGGCGCTACGACAGGCCGTCCGCGCCGTTGCGGTTGGTTCGATGCTGTTATCGGTCGCTATGCTCAGCGCATTAATGGTATTGATTACTGGGCTCTTACTAAGCTTGATGTTCTTGATACATTCCCTGTCGTTAAGATTTGCACGGGCTATAAGCGCAAGGACGGTTTTGTCTATACGACGTTCCCGTCCGATCTTGACGCGCTCGCTCAGTGCGAACCGGTGTACGAGGAGCTTCCCGGTTGGCAGTGCGAGACTTCGCATATCACTGATTATGCTGAGCTTCCCGAGAATGCCAAGAAGTATATCAACAGGATTCTCGAGCTTGTCGGCGGTCAGCTCGGAGTACTCTCCGTCGGCCCTGCGCGTGAGACGACGCTTCGCATCAATATCTAACCGTTAACTCATTGGAACACCTCGCGATAATAATGGACGGTAACGGCCGATGGGCGAAAGCCCGTCGGAAGCCGAGGCTTATGGGCCATCGCGCGGGCGCGAAAACGCTTGATAATGTGATGCGTTATTGTCGTGAGGCCGGTATAAAGTACTTGACGGTTTACGCTTTCTCGACCGAGAACTGGAAGCGTTCTAAAGCGGAGGTTTCGGGACTAATGAAACTTCTTTCTTCTTTCATCAAGTCGAAGGAGAAGACGCTCGTTAAAGAGCGTGTCAGTTTCAGGGTTGTCGGGCGAAGGTCTGATTTGTCTCCGAAACTCCAACGCGAGATCGCCGCGCTCGAGGAGAAAACGTCCGGCGGCGATTTTACCCTTGTTGTCGCGCTCAGCTACGGCGGTCGCGCAGAGATTGTTGATGCGGCTAAAGCGTGGGCGGCGAGTGGCGCGAATGGAGAATTGACCGAAGAGGAGTTTTCAAGATTTCTTTATGCGCCCGATATTCCCGATCCTGATCTGATTATCCGCACGAGCGGCGAATGTCGCACAAGCAACTTCCTTATGTGGGAGGCGGCATACAGCGAGTGGTATTTTACAGATGTTCTTTGGCCCGATTTCGATCGTGCCGAATTCGACAAGGCGTTAGAAAGTTATTCGCGGCGCGAGCGCCGTATGGGAGGTAGATTGAAATGAATCCTTTAGTTAAGAGAATCGTTACCGCGTTAACGACTGCGGCGCTCGTTGTGTGTGCGCTTATTTACCTTCCTGTGTCGGTAGTGCTGCCGGCGATGATCCTTCTCGCGCTTCTCGTGCAGCTTGAGTTTTCACAGCTAGTCGCTAAAAAGTACGAGACGATGCCGATAGCCGGAATAGTCGCGTCGTTGGGGTATTTTATAACTATATTCTATTATGCCGAAAGCATAATGAGTTTCATGTATATTCCGATGACATTTGTTTCTGTAGTGTTTTTTATTGCTCTTGTGGCGTTGTTCGGCAAGTCTCAGAAGCCGATGGAGGCGATGTCGACGACACTTCTTTCGTTCGTATATATTCCTTTCATGCTTACGTTCTTTATGCTGATCCCGGTCACATTAGGCATGAAGTGGCTATTATACATAATCGCGATCGTCAAGATTTCCGATATGGGCGGGTTCGCCTTCGGTAAGGCTTTCGGTAAGCATAAAATGTGCCCGACGATTTCGCCCAACAAGAGCTGGGAAGGGCTTGCGGGTTCCGTTTTCGCTTCGTGCCTTATTTCATGCGCATTCATCCCGATGACGGAATTTATCTGGTACAAGGCTCTCGCGTTCGGTGTCGCGGCGGCGCTGATCGGTACTTTGGGCGATCTTGTCGAAAGCCGCTTCAAGCGTGAAGTCGACGTTAAGGATTCCGCGACTTTCATGCCGGCCGGGCTCGGCGGATTTCTCGATATGTTCGACTCCCTTGTTTTCGCGCCTGCGCTTTTCTTCCCGTTTCTTTAAATGACGCGCACTAAAGAGGCATGGATTAAATTCTTGGCGACGCGCGTTGTCGGCTTTTTCGTCGATGCGTTCATCGTCGGCGCGGCTTATTTAAGCGCATTCGCCTTGAGATTTGATTTCGCTGAACCGGTGTCGATAGGCGGCTGGAGCGCGGTCGCGAGATCCTATGTCGTCGTCTCCGCGGTTTATCTCTCAGCGCTTTTAATTTTCGGCTGCTACCGTTTCGCGTGGCGTCGGATTAATTTCGGAGAACTCCCGCGTTATGCTCTTGCCGCCGTTTCAGCGTGCTTAGTGCTGACTCTGATGCGCTACTTTATGCCGAACGTGACGCTTTCGCATATCCGCCCGCCTTATTCGGTAACGCTCATCTGTTTTGTGTTTTCTCTCTCCGGCATTGTCGCGATCCGCTATCTGTGGCGTTTTTATATGGCCTTCGGCCGTAAAGACGAGGAACTTCTGTCCCGCGACGAGAAAACTTTCGATAATTCCATAGCTGCGCGTTTTTTCGCAGGGCGCACTGTGATGGTTACCGGGGCTGGGGGGACGATCGGTTCTGAAATCGTTCGTCAGGTTGCGGCCGCAGGAGCCGTTAAAATATTGATGGTTGAGCGCTGTGAGAATGCGCTTTACGAGATAGACCGCGATATGCGCTCTTTATCTAAAAACGCTTCACTCGTGCCGTTGATGGTTGATATCAACGACGCCGCTAGGATGAACGATATTTTCGTCGCCGAGAAGCCGTCGGTCGTTCTTCATGCCGCCGCCTATAAGCATGTGCCGATGGTGGAGCTTAATCCCGAAGAAGGGTGGCGCAACAATACCGAAGCGACGCGTTCGATCGCAAAGCTGTCAGTTCAGCATGGCGTTGAGAGGTTTGTTCTTATTTCCACCGACAAGGCGGTAAATCCAGTTTCTGTGATGGGTAAGACGAAGCTTGCCGCAGAGAAGGCGATAATGGAACTTGACGGGCCTACATCTTTCTGTGCCGTCCGTTTCGGAAACGTTTTCGGAAGTTCCGGGTCTGTTGTGCCGCTTTTCCGCTCTCAGATCGCCCGACGCGAGCCGGTGACGGTTACCCATCCTGATATGCGCCGCTATTTTATGACGATCCAAGAGGCTGTAAGCCTCGTTCTTCAGGCGGCGAGTCGCTCCGAAAAGGCTATTTACACGCTAGATATGGGCGAGAGCGTAAATATCCTCTCTCTCGCCGAGGGTATGATCGTCCAGGCGGGATATCGTCCTTATGTCGATATTCCTATCATTTTTACCGGCATCCGCCCTGGTGAAAAACTTTTCGAGGAACTTGATATTTCTGAAAAATCCGCCTATCGTACCGATATGGCAAAGATTTATATTACGAAGGGCGCTTCGTAAAACTCACTTGTTGAGTTTTGAATCGTATATTTTTTTAAAGCCGGTCAGGTATATGTCATCGAGACCGATAATTTTATATTGGCCGCGACGGGTCGGAGTGATTAAAGTTTTACCCGCGGCTGCGTTGATAGACAGCATTATAAGTTCGGAGCAGTAGATTTTACTGTCGTTCGACGCGTCAAATTCGTTGTCGAAAGAAGCTCCGAGATATCGTTTGCTCTCTTTTACGATATTCTCAGGCTTTACGTTGTCATAGGTACATCGGTAAACCGCGCCTTCGGCAGCCCCTTTGAAAAAGATATGCCAAGGTTCGATGCGTACCTTACCTTTCCCCAGATCGTTCGCCTCTGCATGGATAATCATGCATTCGTTTGGAGTATTTTCAACCACGATTCCGACATGAGAAAATCTTTTCTCTTTAGTCGACGCGCCGACGAAAAGCCATGTCCAGGCGCCGTTACCGCGTCGAAAAACAAGATCACCTGCAGCAATCTGCGCAGGTGATCTTAATCTCCAATCTGTTTTTGCCGATGAAATAACCGGACAAAGACAGAGAAAAGCAATTATTGTGCCGTATTTACGCACTAATGAAACTTAATCAGTTCATATTTTCTTTGTCGACAGCGACCTTCCAATCTCCGTCTTCCTTGACGAGGTTTACATCATTCGTCTCGGTCTTGCCGTCCTTTGTTCTTTCGACTTTTACAGAGGCCTTGTCTCCGTTGATTTTTGTCTCAACGGCTTTGAATTTAGCTCCTTTATTTTCTTTTTGAGATTCTTCCTTGGCGTTAGGCATACCTGCCATCATTTTAATCATAGGCTTTGTGTCTTTGGCGGCATATTCGGCAGCCTTATCAAAGTCGCCGTCAGCCATGGCTTCAAAGAACTTGACTGCTACTTTATCGGGACCTTTGCTGCAACCAATGAGGCAGAGAGCCATTGCGAGCATTCCGAGTATTTTCTTCATGTGTTTTTTCCTTTTTGTTTTTATGTTTTGTTGTTATTAGTTTAGTTAAGGATCATTTAACAATCCTCGAAAACCACCAAAGACATTTTACTACATTTTTAAAATGCTGTCTAGGGAATTATGGTATAATGTGAGTATATGAACGAAGGTGTAGGTATAGTAGAACAAAAAAAGATAGAACTCGAACTTCCCCAAGGGGGGCTTAAGCTCGAGCCGGGCGGCGTTTTGAAAAAAATCGAAGTCGTCTACGAAGAGTGCGGTGCTCCTCTTCGCGACGACAATGCGATTTTTATCTGTCATGCGCTCACGGGCGACGCCCATGTCGCCGGTATCCGTTCCGGCGAGGAGAAGCCGAGCGGCTGGTGGGAGCTTATGATCGGTCCCGGTCGAGCGATCGACACGAATCATTATCACGTGATCTGCGCGAATGTTCTCGGCGGATGCAGCGGGACTACGGGCCCTATGTCGATAAATCCCGATACCGGTAAGCCTTACGGTTCTTCGTTCCCCCAATATTCTTTTTCCGATTCCGTCGACGTGTACAGACTTTTGCTTAAGCAGCTCGGCGTTAAAAAACTCGCCGCGCTGATCGGCGGCAGTTTCGGCGGAATGCAGGTGATGGATTGGATTACTCGCTGCCCCGATGAGATGGAGAAGGCCTGTCTTATCGCGACTTCGGCCTCTTTAAATACCCAGGCTCTCGCTTTTGACGTCGTCGGCCGCGCGTCCATAACCGACGACCCGGCGTGGAAGGGTGGCGACTATTATCTTGAAGGTGACGGCAAAGGGCCTAAAATCGGCCTTGCGAGCGCCAGACAGCTCGCCCACATCACGTACCTTTCGTGCGATCTCCTCCAGGAGAAGTTCCGCCGCGAGCTTCAGAAAAATTTCGTCGAGGCTCCCGCCGAAGAGCGTGCTAAGCGTGATGCCGCTTTTAAGACGTATTTTCAGATCGAGAGCTATCTCGATTATCAGGCGATGAAGTTCGTCAAGCGTTTCGACGCAAACAGTTATCTGCATATCACGCGCTCGATGGATCTTTTTGACGCGGGCGACAGATACGGCTCTTTGGACGCGGCGTGCGCGCGCGTTCAGGCGAAGTGCCTTGTCGTTTCATACGAGAACGACGTACTTTTCACCGTCCGTCAGTCGAAGGAAATCACCGAGTCGCTCCTTAAGAACAAAAAGGATGTGACGTACTGCCATCTTGAAGCGGGTACGGGCCATGATTCGTTTTTGACCGATATCGACGATCTCTCTGGGCTTATCGGCGGCTTTTTAAGACCGCGCAAACCCAAGGTGATGAACTGGCAGCGCCGTCTCTATAAAGGCGTTACCGATATGGTTAAGCCCGGTGCAAAAGTTATCGACATCGGCTGCGGCGACGGATCGATGCTGAACGTCCTGCGCGAAGATAAGAATGTCGTGGGCGATGGTGTTGAGATCGATATCGACAAATTCAAGGAGACCTTGGCCGACGGTCACATGTCGTACTGGGAAGATGCCGACGAAGGCCTTTCTGTGATTCCAGATAATCATTATGACGTCGCGATATGCTCTGATACGCTTCAGGAGGTTAAGAATCCGCGCGGTCTTCTCGACGAGGCTCTGCGCATTGCGGGCGAGGCGATAGTTTCCTTTCCGAATTTCGCGGCGTACCGCATCCGTCTTACTCTCGGACTTGCCGGACGTCTTCCCGTTTCGAAGGCGCTTCCATTCCAGTGGTACGACACCCCGAACATTCACTGCATAACGCTTAAAGATTTCAAGGCGCTCTGTGAAGCCGACGGTATCGAAATAAAGGAGATTAAGGCGATTTCACGCCACTTCTTCGGTAAGATTCTTCTCGCTCTCGGCTTTAAGAATCTCGGAGCTTCCCAGATAGTCGCGCGTATAAGGAGGAAGGGTAAATGATTCTCCCTCAGCGCATAACTGCTATTTTAAGACGCGCTTTCGCGATTCTCCATCCTTGCGTCTACGGCGAGCTCGGCTCTAAAGACGCCGCAGCGAACGTGGCGCGGGACTTGGAGCGCGAAATTGCGCTTTTGATGCCCGATGCGGACGCCGGTGCGATCGCTGCCGAGTTTGCCGGCCGTATAGGCGAGATCCGCCGCCTTGTCGAGACCGATATTGACGCGGCGTACGACGGCGATCCGGCGGCGACGAGCCGTATGGAGGTCGTTATGGCCTATCCCGGGCTTTATGCGGTTACAGTTCATCGCATCGCCCATGAGCTTTACAGACTCGGCGTTCCTGTCATTCCGCGTATAATGTCTGAAATCGCCCATTCGAAAACGGGTATCGACATTCATCCTGGCGCAACCATCGGCGAGAGGTTTTTTATCGACCACGGTACTGGCGTCGTTATCGGCGAGACGACGATTATCGGGCGTAACGTTAGAATCTACCAGGGTGTTACCCTCGGCGGTCTTTCGTTCGCGAAAGACAGTTCAGGCGCTCTGGTAAAGGGCCTTAAGCGTCATCCCAACATTGAGGACAATGTCGTTATCTACGCAAACGCCACGATTCTCGGCGGTGAGACCACGATCGGTCACGACTCTGAAATCGGCGGTAACGTATGGATAAAGGATTCCGTGCCTCCTTTTTCGCGTGTTTACAATAAACCTCCTGCGCCTGTCATAAAAACGATCGAATGACTTTCTCTTCCGCATTCCTTGTAGCCGCCGTTACAGTAGGCTCATGGAACGGGAAATGGTTCCCGTCGGGAAGGGCAGAACACAGAGCGGCGCCCCATATCGAGGCTCGAACTGTCGCCGAAGCAGGTGCGATGCTGCGCGAGGGGCTTAAGAAGGTCGATCCCTACGGGACGAACGATGTAATCATCTGTCTCAACGAGATGCGCGGCCCCAAAGTCGTAAATGAGCTTGTCGCGGCCATCGGCAGAACGAATCTCACTTGCGCCGTTATAACGGCCTACCGCAGGCGTGACCGTTTTGATATGCAGCAGGATGCGATATTGACTACGCTCCCTGTCGTTGCGGTCAACTGGTCCAAGTGGAAGAATCATAAAGACGAAACGCCTCCGCGCGGCTACGCTCATGCCAGGGTCGTATTCCCTGGTTCTGTCACAACTGAGGTCTATTCGGTTCATTTAAAATCCAATTACGGTCAGACTGATGAAAATGCTGCCCGCCTGAATCGCGCTAAAAGAAGCCGCGCGATAGAGCAGCTCGTTGATCAGGAGCGTCCCCGTCGCGGTCGAAAGAATGTTCCTGTAATTATAGCGGGTGATCTGAATGCGGACAAATGGTCCGAGGATTTCAAGAAGGATACGATTTTTGAGATTCTTGCGGAGTCTGGTTTTGTTACGCCGCTTGAATTTCTTTCGCCAGAGAAAAGAATAACCTACCCTAAAAGAGGTAAGTGGGGCGGAACAGCGCTCGATTACATTTTTATAAGAGGTTTGCGGATATCTTCCGGGGCTCGTGTTCAAATAATTTCTGCTGGAGAAATTTCAGATCACGACGCCGTTTTTATCAACGTCGAATAAGACGGTCATGATACGGTAACCGTAAGCCAAAGGCGAGAGAGGACGTCGGGACTGACGCGGTCGATTGTTTTTATCTCCTGGGCGAAAAGCGAAATGCGGTATTCTTCCAAGAGCCAGCGGTATTCGGAGAGCGCCGCGCGGTCGGATATTCTTGCGTTTTTATCGGTAACCAGGCTGTAGTATTGCGTCCAGTAGGGTTCAAACCTCGCCATCTTCGATCTGTCCCGCGTTTTATCGACTTTAGCGCGCTCGATTCGTTTTTCCAAAGCCTTGAAGTATCTCGGATAGAGTTTCAGCTTTTCATAAGGAACGGTCGCGACAAAGCCGCGATATACGAGCCAGGCAAGCTGCGTGCTGATGTCGAGCGCGATATCATCGGGCAGATCCGCGGCGTCGGCGAGCGAGGAGACGCGACCCGCCTCTTCGAAAATCTGCGAGACGAGCTTCGCGAGGCCGGCATACGCATCGTTAACGGCGGCTCGTTTCGTTTTAACCCGCTCGGAGAACGCTTCGGCGGTTAATATCCGCGGCTCGGAATCCACCGCTGCTATTCGCACCGCTTTCATGAAAATATCGTCTGAAAGTTTTCCTGAGTCGTAATTAATCGACTTGAAATAAAGCGCTCCCCGGAAGGAAAGACTTTTGGAGCTGAAGCTCCTTTTGGCGAATTTAGACATTTCAAGGGCGAGGAGTCTCGCGACGCCTTTGGCGTGTTCGTTTTTCGCCGTCCCTTCCGTTTTGAAAAGTCTTACCGTAACTCCGTCGCCTTCATCGTAAAGGGCTTTATAAAGATTTACGCCCCAGCCGCTTGCACTTGATTCGTCTGAATTTTTTATCTCACCGAAATCCCACGACGTGTATTTTTTTGCAGCGGAATTGTTCGCCGCAGAGCCTCGTGTGACGCCCGACAATTCAAGTACTTCGCGTAAATTGCGCGATGAGGCGATAATCTTTCTTGTTTCGTTGTCGCGAATCCTGAACCGGACGATAAGATGATCGGGAATTTTTATCCCATCCATTATCTCGACGGGAATCCGTACACCGAGCCTCGCGTAAACGACGCGGCGGATCGCATCTTTAAGCGGTTCGTCGGCCGGTTTCAGCATCGGCAAAATAAGCGAGAGCGTTTCATTTATTCCGGGGAGGGAGCGTCTCAAGGAGCTCGGAAGACTGTTGAGTATTGTTGCGACTTTTTCGCCTAGTGCTCCCGGTACAAGCCAATCGGCACGCCAGAGCGTGAGCGCGGCCGCGTCGGATTTCATAGCTGTGCATGTTATTCCGTCGCGCTCCGGGTCGTCGGGCGTATGTCGGTATTCAAGTTTAAGTTTCGCCCCTCCGATTGAAATCGTCTCTGGGTAATCTCCGTCGGCGGATTTTATTTTACCTAGCCATTCGTCGCGGTTGAGGCGGAATGATTTCAGTTCCTTTTGAGTAGCCCCGTGAAGCCATTTTTTAAGTTCGTGCACCGACACGATTTCTTCGGGGATGACCTTCGCGAAATGCGCGGCGATTTTTTCGGTATCGAACAAATCTCTGTTTCTGCGCTGTTCGGAAAGTTTTTCAAGTTCCTTGAGAAGGTCTATGTTATCCCATACGATCGACGGAGGATTTTGGATTTCGCCTAAGACGAGCGCATGAAGGATGAAGAGTTTGCGCGAAAGCACAGGGTCGATGCGGCTAAAGTCCCTACGTCTTCCGTCGACGATTACGAGTCCGTAGACGGTTACGCGTTCCTTGGCTCTGACAAAGCCGCTCTTCGCGTCCCATTCGGGCGCGTAATAGCTGCGTCTTGCCATATCGCCCGCTGCAGGCTCGATCCACGACGGATCGATTTTCGCGACTTCGCGTGCGAAAAGTCGTGAAGTGTCAACTAATTCACCCGCCATTATCCATTCGGATGGAGCGTTTTTTACTTGTATTTTAGGCTTATCGCGGTGATTATCGTAATTAGTCTTTTTAGGCTTAAAGTTCTTAGCCAAAACTGACGAGGGGTGAATCTGAAAGCGAATACCGTGAGCGCCTTTAAACTCATTTGTCTCCGGATCGAATTTTCCGATTTTCCCTAAAAGCGACGGGAGGAGAGCGCGGTGGAACTGATCGACGCCTCCGTTGTCGTTTACGGTGTCGAGCTTGAGTTTCGCCGTAAGCGACGTAAGACGCGTGACTAACTCGCGCCATTCGCGCATTTTCGGGTATGAGAGATACGACGAGGTGGCGAGCTTTCTCAATTGTGTCGCGCTAAGCGATGACGACTTTTCGTTCCACCATTTCCAAAGTTCGAGCGTCCCCAGGAAATCGGAGCCCTGGACGCGCCATTTCGCATGTTCGCGGTCGGCCTTCTCCTGTTCGTCGAGCGGGCGTTTTTTAGGGTTGTCGCAGCTCATCGCCGCGACGACCGGGAGAACGGACGGAAGGGTGGCCAAGTCCGACGCGGCGATAAGCATTTTCGCTAAGCGAGGCTCAAGCGGTATTCTCGCGAGTCTGCGGCCCGTTTTGGTGAGGCGCACTTCATCGCTGCGTTCGTCGCGGCAGATGGCTCCAAGTTCTAAAAGTTCCCTCAATCCTTCGCGGATCATCGTCGGCTTCGGCGGATCGATAAACGGGAAAGAGTCTATCGCGCCAAGGCGAAGTTCAAGCATCGTAAGAATGACGCCGGCGAGAGAGGAGCGCAGAATTTCAGGCGGCGTAAATTCCTCGCGCGAATTGAAATCCTCTTCTGAATAAAGCCGCACGCAGGTTCCGGGCGCGATTCGTCCGCATCGGCCCGCGCGTTGACGCGCCGACGCGCGCGATATCGGCTCGATCTGGAGGCGCTGAACGCGCGTACGGTGGATGTAGCGCGAGATTCGAGCGAGCCCGGAGTCGATCACGGCTTTTATTCCGGGGATGGTGAGCGAGGTTTCGGCCACGTTCGTCGCGAGAACAATGCGGCGCTTATCGAGCGTTATGAATGCGCGCTTCAGTTCGCCGGGCGGGAGCGACGCGTAAAGAGGGATTATTTCGCTCTTGCATAGAAAGACATCGCGCTTTAAAGCGTCAGCCGTTTCGCGTATATCGCGCTCGCCGGGGAGAAATACGAGTATGTCGTCGTCCCCTGGGAGATTACGCGCGGCGCGGGCGACGTCTCGCGGCAGATCGCGGCTATCTTCGTCGTCGCACGGTTGATAGACGATTTCAACGGGATAGAGGCGGCCCGGTACGATTACGGCGGGGGCGCCTGAGAAGAATTTAGAAAACCGCTCCGTATCGAGAGTGGCCGATGAAATTATAATTTTAAGATCGCGGCGCTTTTCTGAGATGCGTTTTACGATGCCGAGAAGAAAATCGATATTGAGCGTTCGCTCGTGAGCTTCATCGATGATGATCGTGTCGTATGCGTTGAGAAGGGGGTCGAAAAGCGTTTCCGTCAGGAGCACTCCGTCAGTCATGAATTTTACGCGCGTATTATCGGAGAGCTTTTTGTCGAAGCGGTGCTGGTAGCCTACGATTCCGCCGATTTCCGTTTTGAGTTCTTTGGCGACGCGTTCGGCCACTGTTGTCGCGGCGACGCGGCGCGGCTGGGTGCACGCGATTTTTCGTCCGCTTTCGCCGAGCCCGATTTCCATTGCCATTTTAGGCAGCTGCGTCGTTTTACCGGACCCGGTTTCGCCGCAGACGATAATGACATTATTCTTTTTAAGCGTATCGAGAATTTCCGCTCTGAATGCGCATATCGGCAGTTCTGGAGGGTAGTTAAATTCAAGAGCTTTTGTGTTTTCTGATGTCATTACTGGGCGAGTTGGTTGCAAAGAGGCTTTGTTTTTGTAATGATTATATCAAATTTTCGTTAGTCAGGTCGTTAATAAGACGCTAAAGGGGACAGGCCCCCGCTATTTTGTTTTTGACAGCATTAACATGATTTACAAGATTGGAATTAGTTGGAGTTTGGAGTTTGAGTTCGAGTATGGAGCGGTTAGGTGAAGGTTTAAGGTGAAGGTGAACAAAGGACGTTTTAAATTTCCATTGTTCACCTGACTCCTAATTCCTAGCCCCTCCTATGAGAACAATTGTCAATAGGCTATCGCAAAGCGATTCCGCATAGCCGTGGAAGCAAGTGATGTCTGTCTCCTATTCGCGCTCTGCAGATTGTATCTGCCTCGCATGTTATAATGCGTTAACGGAGGTGCCATCTGACCTGCGCATTCTATGATGCGGACCTCACTCCCGCACTCATCCGTAACGCGACATCTGTGCTTTCCAGCGACCTTAGCTTATCGCCTTGGAATTTAAATTTGTTTTATAGGTTTGTTTCTTACGCTACGGCCTCAATCATACGCATCGCTTCAAGTTCAACTCTTCCTTTTTCTGAAAGAGGTATGTATTTTCTCTCAGGATGTTTCAATAGCGCAACTGCAGTCACAATAAGACAGCGAGCTACCGCAACGATGGCTTTCTTTTTAGCAATCTTTCCGCCGCGTTGGCATATTCTAAGACCCTTGAGTTTAATGTCTGTATCTCTAGCACTCTCTCTTAAAGCAATTTGCGCAGATTCTACCATAAGATTTCGTACGAATTCCGAGCCAGACAGAGTTATATGACATTGCATATCCATTTCTCCAGATTGTCTTTGCTTTGGCACAACTCCAAAATACGCTCCGGCATCTCTTGCCTTGGAAAATCTATCAGGATCGGCGTCGATCGACGCTACAAGCGCACACCCAGACAATAGACCAA
The DNA here is from genome assembly GCA_017648225.1 of Kiritimatiellia bacterium. GTDB lineage: Bacteria > Verrucomicrobiota > Kiritimatiellia > RFP12 > UBA1067 > UBA1067. The sequence goes on from JAGCJE010000265.1 coordinate 17,105, forward strand.
TACCGTACACCTCACGGACGCGCTCGATTTTGTCCTTTAATTCTGGACAAGATGCGAGTTTCTTTATTTGAGATTCGTATGCTTTGATTTTAATTTCGATTGTTTCTAATATATCCATAATTGGCCATGCGACAGTTTCAAAATCTTCTGGCCATTGTGACTTATCAAGCAAATAAACTTTATTAGCAGAGCAACTTGGCAGCCTAAATCCCATCGATTTGGCAAAACCTCGTAGTTGATTAACAAACTTTGTACGTACACTAATCATAACATCTCTTGCTTTCAGTAGTCTTAGCATTTGCTGACATATCTCGCTGCGCAGAGAGACAGGATGAAGAAGCTCAACATCGGCTAAAGCGATTTTTGCAAGTTCTCGCGCATCGTTACGATCGTTTTTCGTGTTTGATTCAGTAACCATACGCATATGAGCAGGGTTAGCGACAATCGGTTTCATGCCAAGAGACTTAACAACTTTCTCCATCCATCGACAGTGTGTACCAGTTTCGAACACGACAGGCCAGGTGGGATTCTTCGTCTTCAAGTATGCTAGAAGAGCATCTTTTGTTGTATAGATTGTAGTTTCCTCAAGAATTTGCTTTCTGCCTGCAATTTTGCTCATTATACAAACTTTTGAAGTTTTGTCGCTCACATCCAAAGAAATTATGGTAGAATATTCCATAGTGATTCTCCTTTGTTTTGTTGTTTTGTTATTGCACCTCCCACCGTGGAAGAGTGCGCTTCTAACTCCATTATAGCAAACCTGGGAGAATCGCATTTTTTTTGCAGATTCAGTCAGGCGGAAAGACTTGTGAACATGCCGACATAGCGCGGCGCCTCAAAACGCAAGCGCATATGTCGACATGTTTGCAAGTCGTCTCTGTTTTAATCGGTTGTCAAAGATCAATTCAAATTAAAAAGAATTGTTCTCATTATACCTGTCCCCGCGAGGTTTTACAGAAGAACATGTACATCGGGGTCTACAGGACCTTAAAAGCCGAATTTCTGAACACTATTTCGCGGCTCGGCTTAGCCGTAGCGTGTAGCGCCGCCTGATGCCGGTGGTGTCAGTTCTGTCAAAAGTATGCTAAAAGGATTAACTCTTGCCATTAATGTTGCGGGTTATTGTCAATAGTTAATTATTATGTTATACTATTGACATGACGGCATATGAGATATTATGGGATTTTGCTGAAGATCATTACGGTATCGTAACGACTTCGCAGGCGGTTGCAATGGGGATTGACAAGCATCAACTTCCTGCAATGGCCAAGCGCGGTACGCTTATAAAAAAAGGCCATGGGGTGTATCTTGCCAAGCATCATATACCCAAAGAGAACGATGTATTCGCTCATTCCGTTGCTTTGGCCGGTGACACGGCGTACTTGAGGGGCGCGTCTGTAGTTGCGCTTTTGAAATTAGCTCCTACAAATCCGGGAATTGTCTATCTTGGTGCGACCGCTCGCGTTCGAAGACGCCTGCCACCGAACCTACGTCTTGTGGATATGCGACCGTGCGATTGTGTTCTATATGAGGGCATACGGTCTCAGCCGCTTGTGGAAGCCTTGAAGACGGCGAGAGACGAGGGCGCGATAGAAGCGGATCGCATAGCTGATGCTGCTTCAAAGGCGTATGGCGAAGGTCTCCTGACCGAAGCAGATATGAATAACTTCATAGTGGAGAAGTCATGAACAGACCGCCAAATTCAAAGTCGAATCTTGAGCGCGCCATTTCGCGATATGCAGGCAATGATGCCGTTCGGGCAAATGAACTTGCCGTTGCGCTCTCAAACGCAATTGTGGCACAGATGATTGGCGCTGGCGTCGTAAAGGGCGGCTCGTCATTGAAGTTGCGCTATGGCGACAAGGCTACGCGCGTTACAAAAGATCTCGATACAGCCTGGAGCATGGACCTTGATTCGTTTCTTAAAGACATTCGCGCGAAGTTGAAGCTTGGCTGGAATGGTTTTGCGGGCGAGGTCGTTGTCTTGAAGCAGGCAAGCCCAAGGGGAATTCCCTTTGAGTATGTTATGCAACCATGTGCCGTCCATCTTAGTTATCTGGGCACGCCGTGGCGGGTTGTCGACATGGAAATAGGGCACAATGAGATTGGAGATGCGGATGCATTCGACCTTATACCAGTACCCAACGAGATTGCGCTATTGACGGAATATCTGTGCTTCCCCGAACTTGGAGAAGTCAGGGCGATGAAACTTGAATATCAGGTCGCGCAGAAACTGCATGGGGCGACGGAGCGCGGCAGCAAGCGCGCGCATGACTTGATAGATTTGCAGTTGATCATTTCGCAGGAAGATATAGACATGGCCGCGACAGCGGCGGTCTGCCGTGAATTGTTCAGGTATAGACGCAAACAGCCGTGGCCAACTTCTGTTGTCAAGAACGAGAATTGGGAAGCTATCTATGCAGATCAGAAAGGCAACCTCAGTGTCCTGCCAACCGTAGATGAGGCGATTGCATGGGCGAATGAACTGATTGCGTCTATAGACAAGGCGTAGCGCATATGGGTTCTGCGGTGGATAAAAGACGAAAAATCTATAGTTTGGATTCTGTAGCGGCGGTATCGGAAGGTATCGCCGCTGATGTTTTTTTTGGAGGTGGGCGGGGGATGGATGTAGCGTGTAGAGCCGCTTGATGCCGGTGCTGCTGGAGAAGCGCGAGGCGGGAAGGCATTGTGCCTTATGCGGCTTAGGAGTTTAGCTTTCTCCATTCCGAAGGGGAGACTCCTGTTTCCTGCCGGAAGAACTTCTAGAGGGCGTTTACTGCTGCGGCAAACGGTGTTTCAAATGATGTTTCGTCTTTTCCCATGTCCCTGATGCTTTCGTGTAATTAGCCGCGCTAGTTGCGGGTTTTATAGAATAGGCTTTTGACATGTTATTGCCGTCGGTCTGGTCAGTTCTTCGTTAAAGTGTTTCTTGAAAAGTATTTTAAGGTATTGAAGATTCTCAAAACCGTAAGCTCTGGCGATGTATTTGACAGGCAGGGAAGTGGTCAAAAGCTTTTTTCTCACTTCATTGAGACTTATCCCCAGAATCGTTTCCGCGACAGTTTTGTCATGGAATTGCTTGAATCTCATGTCAAGGAGCCTGCGTGATATTTTCAAATGCCGCGCGACACTGTCTATGGTTATCTTCTGGGTGGAGTTGTTGGTTATGTAGTCGAGAGCCTTGTCTATGATATGCGATGCAGGCATTATGTAATTGGTGGATTCCCGTTCGATTAGCTTTATTGTCTTCGAACGAACAACTTTGAGATTCTTCTTTTCGGTTTTGTTGATGAAGCGAAGGAGAAGGTCCGCGGCGTTTGCTCCTTCGCGTTCATGGTCGACCTCGATGCTCGTCAAGGATGGAACTGAAAGCTCGTCAACGATGCTGACGTTACCGACGCCCATTACCAGCAGCTGGGATGGAATTTTTATTCCTGCCGAACGTGCGGCCGATATGACCTTAAGTCCAAGTTCGTCGCATGCGGCCAATATGGATGCCGGCTTCGGAAGTTCGACAAGCCATTGCTCAAGTATCTTGTCGTAAATTGCGGCGTTGATCTCTTTTGCGATGCCATGCTTTGGGGCTTCGCCATATACATCAAAAATTTTGACTTCCTTTTTCTCGGATTCGAGTTTCTCCACAAATCCATTGCAAATGTTTTTGGACCATCCTTCATCTGTTAGAACCGGCACAAAGGCGTACGATCTGGATTTGCCCAATGAGATGAAGTATTCGGCTGCATGGGAGCCGATGCCTTCATCGTCACTCATTGAGTAGCCGATCATTGAAACAGGAGATGTTACTTTCTCTCGTGGAGACCCGAATGAAACAATCGGGATTGGGGATGTTGAAAGTATGTTGTCGAAGTTCGGCACTCCCGTTTCGCATATTATCGCACCCGAAATTCCGTTTTGCGCATATTCCTTCAATGTCTCTTCTGTCAGTGATTTCGGATCGTCATCTAAATGCAATATCCAGCCTTTATGAGAGTGCGCAAACGCCGAAACTCCGACAAGAAATTCTTTCGTCGCTTTTATATGCGGATTCAGTGCAACCAGGATTTTTTTCATGACAAGGATAATATACCATCTTTTATCGCCGCCTTGGGGCTCATGCTTGAATTTTTTAATATTTGTTGCTCTGATTTTTCGGAGAAATACTTGGATTTTTTCTTTGTTTATAGTATCATAAACATGTTTTCACGCGAAAGGAATGTTATGTTGTCAAGAAGAGATTTCATCGGAAGTTTTTCCGCTGCCGCGGCAATGGGGTGCGTCGGCAATAATGTTGTTGTCGAAGATGTCATGTCGACATCCGTTTGTCTGGAGAATGCCAGACAATGGTTCAAATCGGCTCAATTCGGAATGATGGCTCACTGGGGACTCTACACGCTTCTCGGCGGAGAGTGGAACGGACAGTCTACGAAACACAAGTATGCTGAGCATATCATGAGTTCGGCTAGAATACCGCGTGCGGAATATGCCGCGCTCGCGAAGGCTTTCAATCCCGTTCTGTTTAATCCCAAGGAGTGGATTATGCGCGCACGTGATGCAGGAATGAAGTATTTTGTATTTACCGCTAAGCATCATGACGGGTTTGCGATGTATCGCTCAAAGGTTTCGAGATATAATGTTGTAGACGCTACACCTTTCAACCGTGATATTGTTGCTGAACTTGCCGATGCGTGTCGTGTTGCCGGCTTGAAGTTTGGGCTTTATTATTCTCAGGATCTTGATTGGGATGAGCCGGACGGCGGAGGACTGAAAAACGAGGAAGGCGCGAGGCGTTGGGGTAAGAAGGACGCCCGCAATACATGGGATTGGCCGTCTGATCGTGATTACGATTTTTCGCGTTATTTCGAAAGCAAATGCAAGCCTCAGGTGAAAGAGATTTTGACCCAGTACGGGGATTTGTGTCTTATATGGTTCGATGTCCCATCAACGATTTCACGTAAGCAGTGTTTGGAATTGCAGTCGATGGTTCGAGATTATCAATCTGGATGTCTTATAAATGGCCGTCTAGGTTACGGCATCGGAGATTATTCAACTCCGGGAGATAATATGATAGCCGATAGGAATGACGCTCTTTGTGAAACGGTCGGCACAATGAATGATTCGTGGGGGTATCGTCCGACGGATGTGAATTACAAAACTGTTGAAGAGATAAAAGCCATTAAGGCCAAATGCGCGGCAATCGGCTCCAATTATATGCTTAACATCGGGCCTGATCCTCTCGGACGAATTCCAGCACCTGCGATCAAAATTCTTGAAGGTCTTAAGAGTTGAGTTGCTTAAGATTTGCAAAATTCGTTGCTTGTTGTTTTGTCGTGTCCATTGTTGTTAAATATTTTTTATGATAATATCTGTTCTGTTGTTGTGAGGATAAGTTAATGTGGGATAAATTCACTCAAAAGAAAGGAGTATAACAATATGATTAGGCGTAAAATGTTTGGATTTTTAGGGGGGGGTAACTCATAGTCATTCCCTTCGCGCTTTTCTTTTCGCTGCGGGCATGCTTACTTTAACGGCTAATGCGCGTAATATTTACATAACGCCAGAAGCTGATGGAACAGGGGACGGCTCATCATGGGAAAGCCCTATGATGCTGACGGATTATTTAGTTACCGCTACAAATTCGTCAGTCCTTAAACATGGTGGGGTTGGTGCTAAAGGTTATACGACATTTCTTGCAATTCCATTAAAGCGATTCGGTTTGGATGGCATGACGGTTGAATCTCTTGTCGGTAAAACGATAAATTTCGATGCGGAATTCTACAATGCACAATATAAAGAGACGCGTTATTATGAAGGCCCGTCGAAGGGAGATGGACTTGCTGGTGTCATCCGCCTTGGCGCGCTGGCGCCGGATAAGAAGTAAAAATCGGGAGTTTCATTTATGCGCAATATTGTCATTTTTTCTTTTGCGGCCTTTGTCACCGCGGCCTCATTTGCTGCAGGTGACTGCAAGGTGGATGCGGAAGGTTATACGCCGATATTCGACGGCAAGACGCTTAAGGGCTGGTCCGTCAAAGGCGGCGAGAACCGTTTTGCGGTCGAGGACGGCTGCATTGTCGGAAGAGGCGTTCCGAGCAAGATTGGGATAAACACTTTTCTCGTCACTGAAAAGAATTACGGCGATTTTGACCTGAAGGTCGATTTCAAGATTTTCAACGGCAATTCCGGCGTCCAATTCCGTTCGACCGATAAGTTGTCGCGTTTTCCGCCGCGTCGCCTCGTGTACGGCTATCAGGCCGAGATTACACCGAACGGCGCCTCGACGGGGCGTATCTACGACGAGGAAAGACGCGGCTACGTAAACGGGAAGATTTGGCTCGATACTGATCTTACGCCCAAGGCGCGTCTTGACGCGGCAAAGGCGTCCTTTAATAAGGAGGGTTGGAACGAGATGCGCGTCGTCTGCCGCGGCTCGAACATAAAGACGTATCTTAACGGAAATCCCGTCGTCGACATGGATGACGATCTCGACAAGAGCGGCTTTATCGGTCTTCAGGTCCATTTCCAGAAATGCCCGAAAGAAGGCGAAAAATTCGTTCCTGGCGTTGTGATGTTCAAGAATGTGCGCATTAAGGAACTTTAAGATTTCCATTCATGGATTTAAAAAAGGGGTTAACAGATGAAACTCAACAGAAGAAGCTTTTTGTTCGGTTCTGCGGCGGCGACCGTGCTTTCGGGCTGCGCCACGGGTAAGGTGCCGTCGCGCCCGCGCGCAAAGGGTGAGAAACTCAACGTGGCTCTCATAGGATACGGCATGCAGATGTGGACGGCGCTTCTGCCGCAGTTCGTCGGCGCGAAGAAGGGCTGGGGCTCCGAAAAGTCATGCTACAACATGCCCGATCTCTGCCGCGTGACG
>JAGCJE010000266.1 GCA_017648225.1 Kiritimatiellia bacterium
ACGCGCATTAACCTTGTAATGTTCAGCCGTGTTAACGGAAGCTGAAGCTAAAATGTCGACCTCCTGCTCAAGCTCATTAGGAAACTCAACATGAATGCGCGGCAATTTAGGCGCGGCGATCGTCTCGTCGAGCATCGTGCGAAGTTTAGCGATATCGCGCGAATCCGTCGCGTTTACGCCGATTACGGGAACGCCAAGATGCTTAGAAAGATGATCTAAATCAATAACCGTGCGGCGTTGGCGGGCGACATCCATCATCGTCACTACAATCACCATCGGGACCTTAAGCTCGCACATCAAAAGCGTAAGATACAAATTGCGCTCGATGGCGGTCGCGTCGATGATGTTGATGTAAAGTTCAGCTTCCTGCGAAAGAACATATTCTAAACTAGCCTTCTCATCTTCACTCGCGGCAGTAAGCGAATAGATACCGGGAAGATCTACTATCTTAACCGCGCCGAACTTAGGAAGCGAAAACTCGCCTTCCTTTTTCTCAACAGTAACGCCAGGCCAGTTACCGATATGCTGATGAGAGCCGGTTAATGCATTAAAAATCGTAGTTTTACCGCAATTAGGATTACCTATTAAACCGATGGTCTTCATTTGCCGCTTCCCTTCTCAATCAAATTCACTTTAATTACGCTTACCTCATCACGCCTGAGAGAAAGATGAAATCCTCTAACCGCCAATTCGAACGGATCGCCGAGAGGAGCGACATTTATAATCTTAACCTTGACGCCGCGGGTCATCCCTAAAGCGAGTAACTTGGCACGATAAGCGGCATTACCGAGTTTATACCCTGTAATTTCGGCAATCTGCCCTTTCTTAAGTTGATCTAATGTCATTACGAACACTCTTTCTAAATGTTAGATGTGGTAAAGTTTACCAAATCTAACTTTGGCTGTCAACCGCAAATTCTATACAAAACCATAAAAAGATTGGCACAACAAAACCGCAAATTATGATATAATTAAACACGACATTAAAGCAACTCGAGGAAGCCAATTATGTTCAACAACAAAATTTACCACAAGATCGACGCACTCTCCGGCTCCATCGCCACTCTCCGCGCCGAAGGCGTAAAGTATAACGAAATCGCCGAAATTGAATCGCGCGCTGGAACTTCGCTCGCCCAGGTAATCAAACTCGACGGACCTAATGTCACGCTCCAGATTTTCGCAGGCGCAAGAGGCGTCGACACCGCCGCCAAAGTGCGTTTTCTCGGTGAGACGATGAAAGTCCCCTTCTCCGACGCGCTCCTCGGCCGCGCATTCACTGGCAGCGGCGTTCCCCGCGACGGCGGACCTGAAATAACCGACGACCCTTCGCCGATCGGTCAGCCTTCGGTAAATCCCGCCAAGCGCGTCATGCCCCATGAAATGGTGCGCACGAACATTCCAATGATTGACCTTTTTAACTCGCTCGTCAAATCCCAGAAGCTTCCGATTTTCGCGAAGGCGGGCGAACCGTACAACGACCTTCTCGCGCGCATCGCCCTCCAGGCCGACTCCGACGTCATCGTCATCGGCGGAATGGGCCTTAAATACGACGAATACCTCAAATTCCGCGATACTCTCGACAAGTCCGGCGCTTTGGCAAAGACCGTCATGTTCGTCCATACCGCCGCCGATCCGACGGTCGAATGCATGCTCGTTCCCGACGTTTCGCTCGCCGTCGCCGAAAAGTTCGCGCTTAAAGGCAAGGACGTTCTCGTTCTTCTTACCGATATGACGTCCTTCGCGGACGCGATGAAGGAAATCGCCATCACGATGGAGCAGATCCCTTCGAACCGCGGCTACCCGGGCGATCTCTACTCCCAGCTCGCCTCGCGCTACGAAAAGGCGGTCGACTTCGACGGCGCCGGCTCGATCACCGTTCTCGCCGTGACGACGATGCCGGGCGATGACGTAACCCATCCCGTTCCCGACAACACGGGCTACATCACCGAGGGCCAGTTCTACTTAAGAAACGGCCGCATTGAACCGTTCGGTTCACTCTCGCGTCTTAAGCAGCAGGTCAACAAGTCGACTCGCGAAGACCACCGCACCATCATGGACGCGATGATTAAGCTCTACGCCCAGTATAAGGAAACGCTCGAAAAGCAGTCGATGGGCTTCAGAATGTCGTCGTGGGACAACAAGCTTCTGAAGTACGGAGCGGACTTCGAAAAAGGGATGATGGATCTGTCGGTCAACATTCCGCTCGAAGAGGCGCTCGACCTCGGCTGGAAGATTCTCGCGGACAATTTCGACAAGGGCGAGGTCGGCATTCCCACAAAACTTTCCGACAAATTCTGGCCAAAAAAATAACACAAAAGAGCGCGGGTTTTTGGTATAATTTCCTATATGGAAAACAATAACGAAAACTCGACTCGAAACTCGGCTAAATCGGCATCTAAAAGTCCTGCGCGCTCATGGATTCTTATCGCGCTTATAGGTCTTGTGGTTTATTCTTTCTACAAGATGAAAAACAGGGGCGAGGAGCCTCTTGAACTGACTCAGGCTGAACTCAACTGCGCTATAGACGAAGGACGCGTCAACGGATCGTTGGAACGCGTCGTAAACCGTGACGACGGGGTAACGTATCTTACTGGCGAAATTCGCGTCGTCGAGGCGACGAATAAAAAAAATGAAGCCGCTCCCGCCGATACGGCGGCCAAAAGCGACGCAAATCCATCGGACGGCGCCAACGCGGAACAAACCGTCGAAAAGCCGGCCCAACCGCCGGTAAAATTCTCAAACAAGAAATTTCGCGTAAATCTCGTTTTCGGTGAAAACGAGGATTTAATGAACCACCTCGCGCAAAAAGGCATTAAAGTTACCGTTAAAAACGAGTCGAGCGCCATTTCGCCGTTCATATTAAATACACTTTTCTTCATAGGAATGCTCTTCCTATTCTACTGGTTTATGGGCCGTAAGATGGGCGGCTCAAGCGGTCCGTTCGGCATGGGTAAATCCCGCGCCAAAATGCTGAACGGAAAGGAAGACACGCGAAAGGTGACATTCAACAATGTCGCCGGCGTCGACGAGGCGAAAGAGGAAGTCCAGGAAATCGTGGAATTTCTCAAAGAGCCCTCCGCTTTCAAGAAACTGGGAGGCCGCATCCCCAAGGGAATACTTCTCGTAGGTCCGCCCGGTACGGGCAAGACCCTTCTCGCTCGCGCCATCGCAGGCGAGGCCCAGGTACCCTTCTTCGCGATTTCCGGGAGCGATTTCGAAGAAATGTTCGTCGGTGTCGGAGCCTCGCGCATGCGCGACATGTTCGCCGAAGCGAAAAAACGCTCGCCTTGCATCGTCTTCATCGACGAAATCGATTCCATC
>JAGCJE010000267.1 GCA_017648225.1 Kiritimatiellia bacterium
TCAGCCGTTCCTACAGACTCCGACGTTCGCGACGAACGTGGTCGGCGAGATTTCGTTCAAGGCGCGTAAGTACGATGTCGACAATCCGCAGCCCGCTCAGGTCACGGTTTACGGCTCGTACACGGGCTCTCTCAATTCCGATTGGGTGGAAATCGGCAAGTTCATCGTTTCCAATTCCACATATACGACGTATACGAAGAAGACTGAACCCGGCAAGGAGTACAAGGCGTTCCGTCTCGCCGTTACGGGTGTAAAGGGTGTCGTTTCCGCGAATCCGCCCAACCGTGCGCCTGAGGGTTACGAGGAGCCGGTCAGGGTTCTTATTGACGAAGTGCTCGTTTCGGAGGCGATCCGCGCGAGGTTTGAGTTCCGTCGCGTCGGAGCGTTCCGCACGGGACTCGACACGATGACCGTTATACCGAACGTTCCGAGCATGGAACAGCAGCCTATGGCTGGCGAGAGCTGGGGCGTACAGTGCGAGGTTTATCCGTCGCAGCTCGCCGACGAGATAGATCTGACGCGCAAACCGCTCGTTAAGCTCCACTGGTTCGAGGGAGAAATTCCGTGGGGTTACAACAACTGGCGCTCCAACAACCTTGCGAAGTCGGCCTACCTCGCCGAGGCTACCGATACGAACGGATTCTATCGTTCGAGTTACAGGCTAGCGCAGGATGCCGTTATCGAGACGCTTAGCAAAAAGTCCACGACGGTTCAGTACGAGCTTGAAGTCATTTACTACACGAAGGGCTCTCAGACGCCTCAGACGAACTTCCTTTCCGAGTCCAGATCGTGGGTAACGCCCGAGTGGTACAAGGGTGTCGACAAGAATGCGGGTAAGGACAGCTTCTCGGCATATTCGATTCTCGACTCCGTCGCACCCGGCTGGGCGTGGATCAACGAGGTCAACATCTTCGGAACGGATAACGGTTCGGTGGAGAATACCGACAGCGATTACCAGTATGTCGAAATCGCCGTGCCCGCGGAAGCCGATATCGGCGGCTGGAGCGTGAAGATGGTAGAGGCGACCGATGACAGCCATGTTGTGACGAACACGGTCGCGGTATTCGGAGATGTGATTCCTTCGACGAAGCCCAATCTCATCGGCATGGCATCAAATATGGTTTACCGCGTCATCGCCAATCAGAAGTCGGCTTCTTCAGGCAGGCTCAAATATGACGACGGGACTTTGGACGGCGTATGGAAAATCCAGAAGTCAGGTTGGGCTATGGGCACGAGCGGAAACATCTACCATACATACCCGATCGGGGTGCAGCTCGTGCGCGCAAGCGGCATCGTCGAGCACGAGATTCTGTTTGTAGGAAAGAGCCTGTTCACCCCGGGTACTCCGCTCTATGAGGAGAAGAATCCTTCGAACAATGTCCAGATACTCAACAGGTTGATGCCCGGAAGCCGCTTTATCTACATCGGAAACGACGATCAGGGCGAGGGCAAATCTCTCAGCGTCATAACGTCGCGCGGTGAGGATATCAGCAATTGGACCAATCTGGTTCAGTGCACTCCCGGACGTATAAACATCGGCCAGCAGATCGATCCGGATCATCCGACGCCGAACGGAACGTCCATCCTCCTTTACGCGAACCTCGATACCGTTTTCGGACATATCCGCCAGACGGTCGGCGACGCGGTAAACACGAACGGCAACGTGATCCTCGTTATCCCGAAGGGCAGCGAGAGGGGAACGAACATCACATACACGGTCGATCGCTGGTATGATCTCGCGAAAGTGACGACAAATGGCGTCGCCGCGTCCGCGACCCCTGCGGGTCCGAGGACATTTACGACTACGGTCGGCGTGGGAGCCTCGAACAACGTTACGGTCGTCGCTTCGGCGAAGCTGAGCGACAAGCTTGTCGAGGAATATGGTCTCGGATCTGACAACAAGTACCGCGACGCAGTCGTCGACTGGCTCGAGAAGGGCGAGAGCCTTAAGTTTGGAGAATGGGCGAATCCCGATTCGGACGACATCAAGCTCGCCGAATATCAGTCTCTTTCGGGCAATATCGTGACGAATCTCACGTTGACCCAGATGTACTGGCTCGATATCGATCCGACCGCCGGCGACTTCGTTTTCCGCGGCGGAATGGTCGGCCCGCCCCAGCCCGTCACGAGGTCTGTCAGCATCGACGGCGTCGACTATCTCGCGGATGCGCCCAATTTCAAGATGGACGTTAAGCTTTACATCACGAACAAGACGGAGAATGCCGAGAGCATGTATTACAACATGGCTTGGGCGCCTTACGTCTTAAGAGGCCGCGGCAAGGGCGAGAACAGCCTGAATTACTCTTATTCCTCGGCGAGATGGACTAACGTCACGTTTAAGATTACCGGCTTTTTGAACAATGGTTTCAATAAACTCGGCAACAAGGATAACTGGATTCCGCAGCGCTGGTTCGTATTTACGGAGGATTCGTTCGACGAAGATTTCGTGACGAGCGTTGAAATCAAGGATCCGTTCTCCAAGGATACGCCGGGCTATTCGAACGGTTGGTACGATTGGCACTTGACGCATCCCAACGACGCGCTTTTCTTCAGCTGGTCGCTGGATACGCGTCTGGAACAGTTCCCTGTCGAGCCTTTAAAGAAGGAGAATTTTTATGAGAATGAGCCGTAAGTTCTGTCTGTATACGGCGCTCGGCGCGTTTGCATTGTTCTCGGGATGCTCCAAGGAGGACAATCCCGGGAAGGCTGACGTTCCAAAAGAGACTTTGACCGACGCCCAGGCGGCGGCCAGGGTCAACGAGAAACTCGCCAAGGGTGAGCTCAAGCTCGATGTTAACGTGACCGAGGTACGCGAAAAAGACTCTTCAGAAGAGGCCTACAAAGCGGAACTCGCGGCGAAAAGCAAAGAGGAAATCAAGAAGGTGAACGCCGCGCTCGGAGAGTACGAGGTGAAAAAAGCGGAGCTTCAGAGGGCGAAGGACGCCAAAGCTTCAGATGAGACGATTGCAGAACTCGAGAAGAAGTGCGAGGAATCAAAGGCGAATTTCGAAAGGCTCGAGGCAAAGCGTCAGGCTGAGATGAGACGGATTATCCGCGAGAGAAAGCTCAAGGCTGATGCCAACGCCAATTTAAAAGCGTATAAGAAACTCGTAGAAGAGGAAAAAGCGAAAGCGGCAAAGTAAACGATTTTAAGAAGGGAAAAAAACATGATTAAGAGTAAACTCCTTAAAGTGATAACGTTAGCCACGGGGCTTATGACCGCCGGGGCCTCATTCGGTATTGCCAACGGCGATATCTTTGAGATCCGCCCGTGCGATCAAAGAGGAAATTCGGTGTCGTACAACGTCGACATCACCAATCCGATGACATCGGGCGAGGATATCTACTTCAAGGTAAGGCTTATCAGGCGCGTCCGGGGTGCGGATGATTCGATCTGGCGAGTCAAGCCGAATATCGCGGGCATGACCTCAAGCGGTATCGATATCCTCTCTGATGAATATAAGCTCGGTATCGGCATCTATGTCTCCGGTCAGGAGCGTTACGCCGTACTCGATTCATGGGAAGAGGGCGTCGGCGAAGACGACAATACGGGATTGTTCACCGATCTCATCTTCAAGTATACGACCCGCGCGGGAGATGTCGCGTTTCCTATCGTGCTTGCGACCGAGAACGGTCCCGCCACCGACGGATCCGTTGATTACTCCGGTTCGGACGAACCGTCGTACCTTATCAAGAATCTCTCCAATTGGGAGATCACCAACGGCGATTACGGCAATCGCTGCAATTTCTGGTTCTGGTCCAGATCGGCGATGAGCGAAAGCGACAGAGCCACCTGGGGCGGAGTGGAGTCTCCTGACGGCGGCGATCCCGTCCAGGATTATTCGCTCGCAAAGTGCAATTTCTATGTACAGACTATCGGGTTTGATGAAACCTGGGAAGTTGAGGGTGCGAGCGGCATCTGGCGCTCCGTTCATGCCGGATCGACGATTACAGGCGGCGGGCTTACGCCGAAACTCACAGCCAAGGCTCCGCCGGAAAAGAAGATCGAGCTTTATGTCTGGTCAACTGACGAGAGCGTAGTGCGCGTAAAGTCCAACGAGACTGTTGAGCTCGATATGGACGCGACCGGAACGAACAAGAAGACGACCTATATCGGCAAGGTCGTTTTCTCAGGCGGACAGATTACCCCTGTTGATTTTCAGATTGAAGGCGTCGCGGGCGGCTCCGGCCAGACCTGCAAGCTCGTCATGAGCCCCTGGAAGAACTACAACTACTCCAAGGCGACGAGCACCCGCATCACCGACTATATCGAGGTCCCCGTCAAGTGTCTTGATCCTCTGCCACCTACGCTTACCGTCGAGACGGATCGTACCATCGCGTACGCCAACGGAAACTATATGGTATACGGCGCCGTAATGAGCGTCTATCTCTCTGAAGCCTATGATAAGGATATGGTCGTTAAAATCACCCCGACCATCGACGGCGTCGCAGCGGAGGACATCGGCAAATATATCCGTTTCTCCGAAACGCAGACCGAGGTTACGGCTCTTCCTGACTATGAAATTCCTACCGTAACGATTCCTGCCGGTTCCACGGCCAAGAAGCAGGTTTACATCTTCTGTCTGAGAGGTGATGCGTTCACGACCGGTACGTCGCGCATCGTGTTCAAGCCCTCGGTCGATGACGCTGAGGCGCAGGCGTTCCTTAAGAATTACAAGGACGCGGGCATGGAGCTTGTCGCCGAGAATCCCGTTATCACGGTTCCCGCCGAGGCCGCCACGATCGCAGGAATCTGCGGCGACGATATGGAATTCACCGTCGCGATCAGCGACACGTATGCGGATATGTCCGATTCGACGGTCGGCTACAAAATTTTCTACCGCTATCGTCAGA
>JAGCJE010000268.1 GCA_017648225.1 Kiritimatiellia bacterium
CCTCGAGCGAAAACTTCGCGGCACGATCGGGATCTTCGGCGAAGTATTCCTTAATCGTCTTGTTCTGATTCTTGTCGATAAGATCATCGACCTTTTCCCAGGCTTTTGCGTCCATTTTTATTCTTCTTTCTCATTGACATCACTTCGTTCACTGCATTCACGAAGGGATGAAAAATTAATGTTGAAACCGGCGGCGTTATCCTATTGCCTATAGGATTATGCAAATAAAACCCACCAAATCAACAATGTAGTATACTCAATTCTTATTGAGATAGTCAACCTGATTCCGGATTATTTCACATTACCTCAAGTGACGGGCAGACGTCGGATGCGAGCGCGTCTTCGCCCGTCAGGTTGCGCCTGTAATACGCCAGCGCCGCAATCATCGCGCCGTTGTCACCGCAATACTTCGGCTTCGCCGTAAGGAATTCGACATGGGCTCTGTCGGCGGTCTTCTTGAGCTTTTCGCGAAGGCGCGAATTAAGCGAAACGCCGCCGCCGATTATAAACGACCTGTAGCTGCCGCGACTTAACGCCGTACGGGTGCGGTCGGCCACGGCCTCGACGATGGCTTCCTGATAGGACGCTACGATACGGGCAACCTCAAGAGTAACCTCTTCACCGATCTTATACTCCAGACGAGGCTCGTCAGGCGAGGGCTCAAGGAGCTCCTGATGCTTCTGCACATACCTTAACAGCGCCGTTTTAAGACCGGAAAACGATACGCACATGTCGGCGGGGAGCCCCGCAAGCGCCGAGACGCCCTCGCGCGGACAGCCCTTGGGAAACTTCTCGAGAGACGATTTCCATCGGCGGGAATCGTCACCGAAAGTCGCGCGGTAGGCCTTCGCTATGGCGTCGATTTTAGGTCCGCCGGGATAACCGAGGTTCAAAAGCTTTGCGGCCTTGTCGAAAGCCTCGCCCGCCGCGTCGTCGAGCGTCTGACCGAGCAATCTGTAGGATCCGTACTCCGGAAGTTCAAACCAGTTCGTATGACCGCCGGAAATGGCGAGCGCCAAAGCGGGCATCCGCGACTCGATCGACGCGACCGCGGCAGGAGCGTCTCCGACATCGTTCAGAAACGGAGTATGCAAGTGCGCCTCGATGTGATTGATGCAGAAAAGCGGAACACCCATCGAAAGCGCCAGCCCCTTGGCCGCATTAAGTCCGACGATAAGCGCGGGCGAAAGGCCAGGACCGTATGTGACGGCGACGGCATCGATCGACCCCTCCGGCTCTACCTCGCGGAATTTCGCGATCGCCTCGTTCACCACCTCGGATATTTTTTCTACATGGGCGCGCGAAGCGATTTCAGGCACTACGCCGCCGTAAGGCTTATGAAGCGGAATCTGAGTGTAGACGACATTCGACAGAACCGTGCGGCCGTCCTTGACGACGGCGGCAGCGGTCTCGTCGCAGCTTGTTTCTATGCCGAGAATATTCATTACCAGAACTTCCACCAGGGGCGATCGACGGGCTTGATGCCGCCTTCGCGTTTATAAAGTTCCTGAACCCGGGCCTGACCTGCGGTAGCGGGATCGCCGACTGAAATACGGCTTCTCAAATGAAGAAGCTTCGGCATCGACCAGAATTCACTGCGGACAAAGGAATCGGCTCCGTTACGGTGAATGACGATAACTTCACCGCCGTCGAGAATGGAGATGGTCGGCTTCGTTATGCGCAGCATCGCCCCGATATCGGTGGTCCCAAGACTCTGAACCCTGCCATCCTCATATATGTCGAGCGCCGAAAGAAAAATATGCTCGACGCCGTTTCTGGCTTCGCGAAGAATTTCGAAATGGCGGCTCTTGGTTTTATCGTTGGCGAACACCTGCTTGGCGCTGGCGATATGAATACCGGGAACGACGGAAAAAGTGCGGTAAGGTCCTTCATAGCGGTAGCCGTCATGAACGAGCACCGCCCTCGCGCGGTAATTGCGAGATTCCGTCAGATCGTAATTATCTCCGAGAAAAACCTCAAGCTTCTGACCCTCGTTGGCGTTAAGCGAAAACGGAGAAACGAACGGACGGAGCTTCTTGAACCGGTCAAGCTGAATGTTGTCGTTGGAACGGTAGACCTCGACAAAAACATGATCCTTAGAATCCGGATACCCTACACTCAGTCTATCCGGAGAAATATTC
>JAGCJE010000269.1 GCA_017648225.1 Kiritimatiellia bacterium
GCGAAAACAGATCACTCAATGAAACCGTTCCTGATGATTCGCCAGATTCCCACAAACTCATAGGCCGCATCTTCATCCGGCTGATACGTCCCGTACCGCTATGTTGTATCTCGTCTCGCCTTTCATCCGGAACAGTTGACCCCGTCAATATAAAATGCCCAAACCCAGGCATATGATCAACAGCAAAGCGAACAGCATCCCAAAGCTTTGGAGCTATCTGCCATTCATCCAAAAGACGGGGTGTCGCCCCCTCCAAAAGCCGACTCGGCTTGAAATCGGCAATCTGCAAATTACGTTTGAGAGAATCCTGATCAGCCATATAAAGGGTGCTCTTGGCTATCTGCTCCGCAGTCGTCGTCTTGCCGCACCATTTTGGACCTTCAATCAAAACGGCACCTTTGCCAGACAATTTATCGGCCAATACAACATCAGCTATTCTCTGCCTATAATCTTTCATAATGCGCTAAATTATATCAGTTTTCATATCAAAATGCAATCCGTTCGGCGTTTTGGCGCGATTTCATTCGGCGTTTTGGCGCGATTTCGTTCGGCGTTTTGGCGCAATTTCTCAATAAATTTCCATTACATTGCCAATTACTACTTGGCATTCGCTACCTCTCGAGCATGATTAAAGACCTGAGAATGAGTAAGTCGTTCTGAATACATATCACATTACACATCCCCAAATTCTCACATACTGCTCTCATACAAGAATTGACGACCACGAGGAAGCGTTACCACCGCATTTATATAAATGCGGTGGTAACGCTTCCTCGTAAACTAGATTAAAGACCAAGCAAAAAAAATCAAACTACTCCTCTTCATCCGCATCGTCTCTTAATTGCTTTTTTCGATGCTTTATACTTTCCTCCGCATTTTAAAATACTCAATCATAAGATTCATAGTCCTCTTTAACCGCTAAGAGATTATCACAAAACACATCTGCCTCCTCTTTCATATCCCTAGGAATGCTAAATTCGGTGCAACAACCATTTATTGTAATACGAAATAAACACTTGCCATCTAACAAATGATTAATTATAGGCCCAAAGGCTGAAGCAAACGCTATACACGAAAAGAGCCATTTCGAAAAAGGCGCACTGTCGCTAATTACTTTCATGACTTCGTACAACAAAATTTTTCCATCTGACATGAGCAATCGCTCACTCGCAGTCAAATCTTTCATCTAAGGTTCGCCATCAATTGACCACAGAAAACCAGCCAAAGATACAAAAGCCCAAGTAGAAAAATTAAATGTAATCCAGTGAACGTTACGTGTCACGACTTCAACGCCATCTATTTGATCAAGCGTAGAGTTTATCTTTACTGTAGATGATTTCTCATCATCGTCCGTAGTGGATATTATTGTTCCATAAACCCTACTGTTTGTCAACACCCGCGATTCTCCCTTAAAATTTACAAGCCAAAAATTTATTTTAGCCCCATAAAATAAGGGTGAAATGGACTTTTAACATCTGAAACGAGTAGACGAAAACACGGTTTTAGGGGCTATATATGGAGGGACTAATAAATTTAAATCCAACGAAAGGAATAAACCTATGAGCAAAATTAAAACCAAAAAGCAGTTCTAAGAGTCTACGGGGAGGGAAGCTGCCGCTCGATCTCGTCGTTCGGTTTTGTGCTTCTCAATCAAGACAAGTAAATGCACTTACTCCGGGGATGCCACAACAACGCAACTCACTGCGTACCGCGCCTCTCACACGCTTACAAAACCTCACTCCTCACTCGCGGCACTCCCCTCCGCTTGAAAGTAGTTTAAATGGAATTGATAACCTCTGCGCGTTGCTTAGTCAGTGACCGACCTATGCCCTTCTTCTTGCGAGCTACTTCGTGAGGCTATGAATGTGTTATGTCAATGCGTCTCATTTCGTTGGTCCAAGACGGTTGGACGTTGCAGCGAGAAGCGGGAAACGCGCCGGGGAGGACAACTCACGCGTTGCTTGGAAGCGCACAAGCGAGGCGAAGGAGATAAGTCGCGATGAGTGAACGAGGTGTGACGGGACGATACCATATCCGCCCCTTGAGGGTGGTTGCGACCCATAGGGAAGCAACCAAGCCTCGCGACCGCGAGGCCGAGTTCGCGTTGAGAACGTTGAGACGCAAGCATAACGAGGACGCCGACAATATGAGCAAAAGCGAATGAGGCGAGCGACGAAGTTAGGCGCCGCGGATCGACGGAGATCAACGCGGGAGGTATCGAAACGGCACACTGAGAGAGCGAAGAGTGACTTAGCTACAAGACGAGCGTTGTCGAAAGTGCTAAACGCGGACTCGGTTTGGGCCGAGATGCACCGTAGAAAGCGAAGCTTTCGGAGGGAACCTTCGAGCGAAGCGAGAACCCGAAGGGCGCGCAAGCGGGTGCGCTGAGCGCATACTTTTTAGATGAGGCGTTTTACGCAGGACTTACCCCCTCGCCTAATCTAGAGATTGGCGAGCGGGGTTAAGGACAAGTAAAACGCCCATATCAAAAGAGGAGCACAGTTGCCCAAATCCGTGGCCGCATTTAATCAAGCACAGCAAGCAGCAAGCAAAAGTATCACGCGAAGCCCCGCGCCAAATCCGCGCATCGGCGCGCCCTACACGCGCAGCGGCGCGAGAATCACGCGCAGGCTCGCGAAAACCTCGCGCTAGGGCGCACATAGGCGCTAACTACAAAATCGCAAACTCCTTACTGGAGAATCGCAATCGCACTACTAGGGAAGGCTCGAGTCACAGGTGTGACTCAAGCCCACTCACAGGTGTGACTCATGGCCACTCACACCTGTCACTCATTAACGGCCACAACTAACAACAAACGAAAGGAAAAACTATGGCTAAACTTAGCTATACTACTAGCCTGAGCGCGTTCAAAAAGGGAGACAACTCCCCTTGCTACACCGCTCACGTAAAACACAACGGTACAGTCTCGTCCGAGGACTTCGTAAAGCTCCTCGCTGACCGTTCCGGCGAAAACAAGGAGCGCGTCAGATACATCTGGGAACTCGCTCAGGCCGAAATCATTCGCCAGCTCTCCGAGGGCAACCGCCTTGAGCTCGAGTCGATCGCTGCAGGTATTGCTGTATCTGGCTCGTTCGATAGTGCGAATGCCGCGTGGGATCGCGAGAAGAATAAGCTCTCGCCCTTCATCAATGCTAAGGGCGAACTTAAGGCAGCTCTCGCCAACCTCGAGACCGTCAACATCACTCAGGGCGCGAAGCCGACGATCCTCTCTATTCTCGATACTATCCATCAGACCGATGGTCTTATCGTCGGCGGCGAAGAGGTCGACCTTCTTATCTCGGGTAAGGACCTCGCGGTCAATGCTGACGCTGAGGACGAGGGTGTTTGGCTCGAGGACTCCAAGGGCGTTATCGTTGCGACTGCGACTGTCACGATGAGTGATAAGTCGATCATCAACTGCCACCTTCCGAATGTCCCTGGCGATGGCGAGTATAAGCTCGTTGTTGCGACGCGCGGCGGACTTGGCGAAGAGTTCGGTGTCGCGATCGCTAAGAAGTCCGTCAAGGTCGAGATTCAGTACTAAGGAAAGGGGACTAGAAATATGGCTACAAGCAATATGAAATTCACTCTCGTGAAAAACAACCTTCCTGAGGCGAAGGAGCCTTACAGAGGGCAGTTCATCTCCAACGGTACGATCGAGATCGACGCGTTCGCTGACGGTGTCGCCAAGGGTCGCACAAATGTCGACGCGGCGACGGTCAAGATGATTATGCGTACAGCGTTCGAGGTTATCGGCGAGAAGATCGCCGAGGATTTGACGCGCATCGATACGGGTATGCTCGCTTTTGAGCCCGCGATCTCTGGTAGCGTCGCTACGATGGATGGCGCGCTTACTGACGAGAATGAGGCGTATATCGCGATTCGCGTCAGGGACTCGCTCAAGCGCGAAATCGCCGCGATTACACCGAGCCGCGTCGCGAATGAAACGACGGGTGGAATCAGCATCGATTACGTCTTCGATGTCTCAACGGGCGAGTCGGGTCAGATTAGTAATACTGAGCCCTTCCGTGTTCTTGGTCGTAAGATTAGCGCGTCGGATACTGAATCTGGCGAAGAGCTCTATCTCATCGACTCAGCTGGCACTAAGCATGTCGCGAAGCTTCTCAGCGGTGACGATGTCATGACGCACGGTCAGCGCATCGACGCGCACTTCGACCCCAAGCCACCTAAGGGTAAGGCAACGCTCGTACTTAAAACGACCGGCTATCCCGATCACGACCACGACCTCGTCACACTTAAGAAACCCGTAACGGTGTATTAAGCTATTAAGTTCGAGTTGTGAGTTCGAGAATGGATATTAATCCTTTGCGCTTCGCTTAGTCAGTGACTTGCTAGTGCCCTTCCTCTTGCAATCTACTTCGTGATTGCTATGATGGATTAAGTTAGTCCAAACAGGATTGACGCAGCAGCGAGAAGCGAGAGACGCACCGGGGAGGACTACTGGTGATTTACGCCTTGAAGCGTACGAGCGAGGCATTGAGTAAAGACGCGATGAATGAGCTGAGCGTTTAGTAAGACTCTGGTTCGTAACGAGCGTGACGAGGCGCGAGCATAACTAGGAGCGAAAAGCGGCGCGGCGAATGCCGCAAAGCTTCGCGACGAAGTTAGGCGACGCGAATCGTCAATGATCGTTACGGGAGGAGTCGAAA
>JAGCJE010000270.1 GCA_017648225.1 Kiritimatiellia bacterium
ATGTAAAAATTTTATGAAAAAAAAGATAATTGGTTTATTGTTTTTTGCCGTGACGCTGGCGCTAAATGCCGCGCCGCCCAAATACGTTTTTCTGTTTATCGGCGATGGTATGGCCGCTAATCATCGCTTCATGGCCGGACAGTTTCTTAAAGATACCGGTCGAGGACCTCTCGCGATGGATCAGCTTACCGTTAAAGGTCTTACGACAACGCTTTCAGCCGACAGATTGGTCACGGACTCCGCCGCGGCATCTACGGCTTTGGCTTGCGGCATTAAGACTAAAAACAAAATGCTCGGTTGCGATCCCGACGGAAATTATGTTCCTTCCTGCGCTACTCTCGCGAAAGAGGCCGGTAAGAAGGTCGGCATAATCACTACGGTAACAACAACTCACGCTACTCCCGCCGGCTTTTATGCCCGCGGGCTTACAAGAGGTAAAAACTACCGCATCGCCGCAGATCTTGTCAATTCAGGCTTCGACTTTTTCGCCGGTGGCGGATTAGACAGAAAGTACAACGACAAGAAGTCGCGCGCCTATAAAAATTACGGCAATATCTACGACTACGCTAAAAAGAAAGGATATAATGTCGTAACAAGCAAAAAGGATTTTCTCGCCCTTAAACCGTCGGACGGTAAAGTTCTGACGCGTTTTACCGATCTCGTTTATCCCTACGATATCGACATTACGAGCGATGATAAAGAACTTTATCCGACTCTTGCCCAGCTCCTTGAAAAGTGTGTTGAGATGCTGGATAATCCTGAAGGATTCTTTATTATGATTGAAGGCGGTCGAATAGACTGGTCTGCGCATGCCAATGACACGGCGACAACGGTTCGCGAAATAATAGCGCTTGACGGTGCGCTTCGTGTCGCGCTTGACTTCATGAAAAAACATCCCGAAGAGACTCTTGTGATAGCTACCGGCGATCATGAAACGGGCGGACTTTCAACCGGCGCCGCAGGTGTTACATCCACTTCAAATTTTTCTATTTTGACCAATCAGACGATAAGCACGAGAGAGTTTGACGAAAAAATGAGGCAGGCTGTCCTTGAAAATCCTAAGATAAACTTTGAGGATGCCAAAAAAATGATAACCAAGGGCTTCGGCTTTAAGTTTGACGGGGATCCGAAAAAGGATCCGATGGTTCTTAAAGAGAAGGAAGTCGCAAAATTAAAGGAAGATTTTGAGGCGGATTTGGCGAAACTTCTAAGTAATATCATCAAGAAAAAAGACGCGGTCGAGTATTTGACTAAATCGAAACACCGTCTTAGTGTCCGCCTATCCAGATTGATTTCGAAACGGGCTAGAGTTTCCTGGGCTCACACCCATCATTCCGGCCAGCCCGTAATCATTTCTGCTGAAGGGTGTTCGGCAGAACTCTTTGAGGGGTCGATGGAGAATTCGGACGTAGGCAAAAAGTTAAAGTCTTTTTATAAAAAATAACAATAAATAAGCGAGGGTAAGAATGAAACAGTTAGTTGTCAGGTTAAAGATTTTGTTGGCCGTAGTGGCGATATTCGTCAGCTCGGCTATGTATGCGGCAATTGGGCTTACCTTCGCGGGCGAAAACGGCGAGGAATTCTTTGTTGAAGGCAAAAGCGTACAGATACGTGCCGGTGAACTGGAGCCGCAGCGCATCCCGCGCGAGTACTGGCGACACCGCGTGCAGATGTGCAAAGCGATGGGGCTTAATGCGATATCCTCCTACTTTATGTGGAATGATTTTGAAAGGCCGGACGGAACTTTCGATTTTAAAACGGGGAGCCGTGATGTCGCCGCGTTCCTTGAGATTTGCAAAGACGAGGGAATGTGGGTTCTTTTCCGCCCTGGTCCCTACGTTTGCGGCGAGTGGGATTTCGGTGGATTGCCGCCGAGATTTCTCAAAGACGATATTGCGGTGCGTTCGACCGATCCGAGATATTTCAATGATGCGATAAAATATCTTTCGGCGATAGCTGATGTAGCCGAGCCGTATTTGGCGAAGAACGGCGGGCCGATAATATTGACGCAGATTGAAAATGAATACGGAAGCTGGCCGTTCAAGGACGCGGCATATCTGCGTCGGCTGAAGGATTTTTGGAAAAAGCGCGGTTTCGCCCCGTTTTATATGGCCGATGGAGCTGGCGACAGATTTCTTAAGGATCTCATTTATCCCGACAAGGAAATCGCGGTGGGCTTTGATCCCGGAATGAACGACAACGATTGGTCATACGCCAGAAAATACAATCCCGGTGTGCCGATATTCTCATCGGAAACGTACCCGGGATGGCTCAGACATTGGGGTGAGAGCGCCTGGCGTCCGAGCGATCTTTCGGAAACGATCCGCTGGTATATGAAGGAGAAGAAGTCGTTCTGCATTTTTGTCGCCCACGGTGGAACGTCATTCGGTTTCAACGCAGGTGCGAACGACGGCGGCGAAGGCGGCTACGAGCCCGATCTTACGAGTTATGACTACGGATCGCCGATCAACGAGCAGGGACGCGCGGTAAAGGAATATTATTCTTACCGTAAGATAATTTCCGAGTCTCTTGGAGAATCGTTGCCTGCAATCCCCGAGGCTGTTCCCTGTATAACGTTCGCTCCTCTCACGCCCGAATTCTACGCGAATTTGAGAGACAATCTCGAAGCCCCTCGTAAATACGGGAAACTTGAATCCTTTGAGTCGATGGGCCAGAACCAAGGGATGGCGATATATCGCACCGTACTTCCCCAAGGCGATTTGGCGTCGCTATCGTTCGAGAAGGTCGCTGATTACGCGCAGGTTTGGCTTGACGGGAAACGCCTTGCGACGATTGACCGTCGCAAAAAACTTGAACCCGTAACCATTCCCGCCAGAGAGCGCGAAGCTGTTCTTGAGATTGTCGTTGAAGCGATGGGTCATATCAATTTCGGAAAGGGAATGCGCTACGATCGAAAGGGAATCATCGGAGATGTGTGGCTCGGCGGTATGAAACTTTCAGATTGGACGGTTTCGCTCAAGCCTCTGACGGAAGACTCGGTCATGAACGCAAAGCGCGGCAAGCGCGACGGTTTTGCCGGCGGCCATTACCGCGCGACATTGAAGTTGGAGAATGTCGCCGATACGTTTATCGATATGTCGAAATGGGTTAAAGGAACCGTCTATGTCAACGGCCGCAATATCGGGCGATATTGGAATATCGGGCCTCAGTTAAGCCTGTACTGCCCGGCGCCGTTCCTGAAGAAAGGCGAGAATACGATTGATATTATCGACCTTGAAGTCTCAAAGCCTATGCCTATTCGCGGTCTCTCCAATCCGCTTTACAGCAATGGCTCTAATGCGACTAAAAACGCGGCAAATGTCTGGTAGTTCAGTCACGAACGGTTAAAGATATACTTTCTTGAATTTTGTATATGAAAAAGATTATTCTTATCGGTTCTGTTTTTGCCGTGATCGGTGTATTCGCACGCAAGCCGAATTATAACGAAAAAGCCGTTGCGCCATACGAATTGGAAGATCCGTTGGTTTTCGTCGATGGTCGGAAAGTTGTTGAGCCTTCCCAATGGCCTGAGCGTAGGCGTGAGATTTTAGATATTTTTGCGAAGGAAATGTATGGTCAGCCTCCGCCTGGTCCAGAGGCCGTTGTAACGGAACTTATTGAAGAAGGCTCTACACTTTCAGGTCTTGCCATTCGAAGGCAATACAGGATGTGGTTTAAGAAGGACAAGACGGGGCCATTTGTGGATTGGCTTATGGTATTGCCGAATCATATAAACGGCTCGGATTCCAGAAAGAAAGGCGGGCGTATAATATGCGAAAACAAATCTCCCTGTCCGGTTGTTCTGATGCTTAATTATCGCGGCAATCATGCCATCTTAAATGATCCAGAGGTTGCCATGCCGGAAGATGCGTGGTTTAGAGCATCGGCTTCGAAAGATAAGTCCCACAAACCTCAGGAAATCAACCGGGCGTTTAAACGTGATTCGCGCTCTCGGACGACAGTCCCGGTCGATTTGATAATATCTCGCGGTTATGCGTATATGACGGCGTGTTACGCACAGATTTCGCCTGATGTGGAAGTTCAGCGCGGTGATAAGGAGAGTTTAGCTTACACGCGGATTTTTGATTTGTGGCCAAAGCGTGAAGAAGGGCAGAAAGACGCCACCACCTCTCTTGGCGCATGGGCGTGGGTATTGTCACGCGGTCTTGATTTTGCAGAAACCTTGCCTGAGATTGATTCAAAGCGCTGTGTCGTCGCAGGTTCTTCCCGACTCGCTAAAGCTGCGCTTCTTGCCGCGGCCCGTGATGAGCGGTTTGCGGTTTGTGTTGCCAATCAGACAGGCGGAGGCGGATGTCCTCTTGCTAAACGCAATTACGGCGAAAATATCGGTACTCAAGTTGTAATGTTTCCGCATTGGTTCTGTAAAGCATACTCGAAGTATGCAGACAATGAGAGCGCCTTGAAATTTGATCAGCATCTTCTTCTCGCCTCGATAGCCCCTCGTTCTTTGCTCGTAGAGGGTTTCAATCAGGGATGGTTTGATACAAAAGGAGAATATCTCGCTTGTCGCGCGGCTTCACCTGTCTGGGAGTTTTTGGGGCGCGGCGGAATGCCTAAAGGTGAATTTCCCCAAAATTATGATACTTCGCTGATTGGAACTAATTTAGGTTATGTCCGGCGTGGTGGTGCGCATGGCTTGTCGACTTATGATTGGCTTTGGCTTTTGGATTTCGCCGACCGTTCGCTTAAGCGTAATTCCGCGTTGACGGGAAAAGCGAAATAAAATTTCCGTTTGTCTTCGTAAGCGGCAAAAAGATAGGATAATGCGTATTTAGTTGTCGTTTTGCGGCGTATAAGCGATTTTGCACCATAGTATATAATATGAAGGTTCGGCGAAACGTGGACCGGCGACGGAATGCGCAAGAAGCCGTATGGACTTTTAGGGTATCATTGTGGTATAATAATAGGATATATTAGTTTTAACGAACAATAGGAAATAAAAAAATGGCAAAGGAATCGATGTTTGTAAAAAATATCTGGAAATGGCTCGTCTTATTGATTGCAGCCGTTGGTTCTGCGTATCTCGTAGTTCCGCCGAAAGAGAAAATCAGGCTTGGTCTTGATCTGGCCGGCGGTACGCGCTTTACGCTTGAGGTTGATAAGGTGAGACTCAGAAACAATCTCATCGAGGCTAACCCCGCCCTTGAGTCCAATCCGGAAATGCTCAAGAACGAAGAGGCCAAGATCCTCCAGGACAGCGAAGACAGAATCGTGGAGATCATCCGTCGCCGCGTCGACGCGATGGGTACGAGCGAGCCTTTGATCCAGTCCATCAGAGACGATGAATCTCCCAGGTTTATTGTTGAACTTCCTGGTGCAAAAAAAGAAGATTCCGATAGAGCCCGCGCCCGTCTCAGCGAGATGTCGTCCCTTGAGTTCCGTCTTGTTCCGAAAAACGAAGGAACGCTTTTGGACAATCTTCCCGATGGCGCCCCCGTCGGCTACAAGCGCGTAGAAGGCGGTTTTATCCGTGCGGAGAATTATGCTGACATTTCCTCTGCGTCCAATTATCTGGCGAGATTGGCTAAATGGGGAATCAGAGATCGCGAGAATCAGCGCGAGGTTAAATTCATTCTTCAGCGCAACGAAAAGGATCCTTTCTTCGTAGATAAAGACGGCAAGAAACATTCCAAGTTCGTCGCCAGATTTGTCGAGAGAAAGGTTCGTCTCAAAGGTTCTGATCTTCAGTCTGCAAAGCCTACGTCTTCCGACGATCCTTTGAAGCCCGGTTATTCGATCAGTTTCGAGGTTAAGGATTCCGCGTCGGATCAGTTCCGCAGAATGACCGGTTCTCATATCGGCCGCCAGCTGGCCATAATTCTCGACGGTGAGCTGATTTCTTCTCCTGTAATTAACGACGCAATCGGTTCCAGCGGTGTGATTACGGGTAACTTTAGCGCAGATGAGGCTAAGAATCTGGCGAACGATCTCAACGCTGGTGCATTGCCTGCGCCTCTCATGGTAGCGGCGTCAACCGAAGTTGCCGCTACAGTAGGTTCCGATGCTATTAATTCTGGTATTTATGCCGCGGTAATCGGATTCCTTCTTGTCGCTCTCTTTATGATTTTCTACTATTGGAGAGCCGGTTTTGTAGCGAATATCGCGCTTCTTCTTGACGTAGTTTTGCTTCCTGCTGCGCTTTTCCTTGTGGCGAGCATCCTCGGTATTTTCGTTGATAATATGGATGGGGCGGCCGGTGCCGTTCAGCTTCCCGTGTTGACGATGCCCGGTATCGCAGGTCTCGTTCTTACTCTCGGTATGGCTGTTGACGCCAACGTTCTCATTTACGAGCGCATCCGCGAGGAGTTTGCCCGCGGCGCTACGGCCGGTAAGGCAATCAGCGCAGGCTATGGTAAGGCGTTTACCGCGATTATCGACTCGAACATCACGACGATTATGACAGGTGTCATTCTCTTTGTCGTCGGTACTGGTCCTGTTCGTGGTTTTGCGATTATGCTTACGGGCGGCGTCGTAATTTCGATGTTCACCGCCGTCGTGGTGACCCGTCTTATTTTCGACTACACGGTTGATCCTAATCGTACGAAGCCGTTTAAGATGCTCCAGTTCTTTAAGAATCCCAAGGTCGATTTCATGGCCTGGGGCAACAAGACGCTTCTTATTTCCGCCGTTATAATCGTTGCGACTCTCGGTTTGTTCACCTATAGGGTGATTACGAAGCCAACGAGCGTTCTTGCGGTCGATCTGACGGGCGGAACGTCCATCGTATACGACGTCAAGGAAGGCGAGGTCGATGTCGGTGAAGTCCGCAAGGCGATTGATCCGTTCGATAATGCCGCGCTCATCCAGACCGGCGACAACGGTAAGATTCTTTCTATCAAGACCGGTATCGACAAGGGTGATACTGAAGAACAGATAAAGAAGCTTCTTGACGAATCCGAAGCGCTCAAGGGTCTTAAGCTTGAGCAGAAGAGTTGCGATGTTATCGGTCCTTCCGTCGGCAACGACTTGAGAAGATCTGGCTCGAAGGCTGTTTTGTTCTCCCTTATCGGTATATTGATTTATATCGGATTCCGCTTCCGCTTCGGCTTTGCGCTCGGTGGCGTTGTTGCGCTCGCCCATGACGCATTGATTGCGTTCGGTCTCTTCTCGCTTTGCGGCCGACAGGTTTCGCTTATCGTTATTACGGCGCTCTTGACGATTATCGGTTATTCGATTAACGATACCGTCGTCGTCTTCGACCGTATCCGCGAAATGCTCAAGCGCGATTCGCGTACGCCCTTGAAGGATATCTGCAATGCAGCGATCAACTCCTGCCTCAGCCGTACGGTTATTACGTCTTTGACGACATTCTTTACGGTTGCAGTTCTCTTTATTTTCACCGATGGTTCCATCTACGATTTCGCGCTTACGATGCTCTTCGGCATCGTGGCCGGTACGTATTCGTCTATCTTTATCGCGACGCCCGTGATGGCATGGTGGTACCGC
The DNA here is from genome assembly GCA_017648225.1 of Kiritimatiellia bacterium. GTDB lineage: Bacteria > Verrucomicrobiota > Kiritimatiellia > RFP12 > UBA1067 > UBA1067. Next base: position 7,468 of record JAGCJE010000270.1, read on the forward strand.
AAGAATCGTCCTTCGTTCGACGATGAGGAGCCTAAAAAAGAAGTAATGTAAATATTATTTCGTATGAAGTAAATCGCCCCTCTAAAAGGGGGCGATTTATTTATTTTAGGAGTGAAAGGAGATTTATGGCTGAGGAAGCAAAAGTTAAATTGATTGAGGCGGAAGAGGTTCGTCAGCGTATAGCTGAACTTAAGAAGAACTCCGAAGATATGGCAGAGTATATCAAGATCGGTGAACGCAGAGAGAATCTCGCCAAACTAGAGAATCTTCAGGCGCAGGGAGACTTCTGGAACAATCAGAATAAAGCCCGCGAAGTTATCGCCGCAACAAACGCCGAGCGCGCCTACACCGTCCCGTATGATGCTCTTTTAAAGACAATAGAGGATGCCCAGGTTATGTTTGAGCTTGCCGAAATGGAAGAGGGCGAGGCTCGACAGGTCGCTTTTTCCGATACGCTAGCTGAATGCGATAAGGCAGATCAGTATTTCTCCAAGCTTCGTATGCAGTCGCTCCTAGGCGGAAAGTTCGATCAGTGCAACGTATTCGTTAAACTTCATGCCGGACAGGGCGGAACGGAAGCGTGCGATTGGGTTGCGATGCTTTACCGCATGTATCAGCGCTATGCCGAAAGTCAGGGGTGGAAGGTCGAGGAATACGACACCCAGGTCGGTGAAGAAGCCGGTTATAAGGACGTCTATTTCCGCGTTGAGGGTTCCTACGCCTTCGGTATGCTGAAAGCGGAACGCGGTATTCACCGTCTCGTCAGAATCTCGCCGTTTGATGCGAACAAGCGCCGTCAGACCTCGTTCGCCTCGATGGAAACCGTTGCTGAAATCAACGACGACATTGATGTCGAGATTAAAGACGAAGATCTCCGCATCGACACCTACCGCGCGGGCGGCGCGGGAGGACAGCACGTCAACAAGACCGACTCGGCCGTGCGTCTTACGCACCTTCCTACCGGTATTGTCGTCGCGTGTCAGAAGGAGCGTTCGCAGCACATGAACAAAGAGAAGGCGATGAACATGCTTCGCGCCCAGCTCTATGAATATTACGAAGACCAGAAGAAGGCCGAAATGGACCGATTCTACGGAGCCAAGTCCGAGAACGGTTGGGGCAGCCAGATCCGCTCCTATGTCTTCTGCCCTTATACGATGGTTAAGGATCTTCGGACCGAGACTGAGACGAGCGATGTGAATGCCGTTATGGACGGGAACATCCAGCAGTTCATCGAATCGTGGCTTCAGATGAAAGCGAGCGAGAAGTAAGTGGCTTTCGAAAACGGAGTGAATTGGAGACCTCTCGAGCCTCAAAGGCGCGGGCGGCATTCTTCTTTCGCTTCGGCGGTCGAGGCTTCCTTCAAGAATCTTTCGTATGTCCCCGACTCTTTTTTCGACGCTTTGACGGAGAAGTGGAACGAGCTTTTTCCGGGCTTTTCCGCGAAGCCTGGACGGCGTGAAGACAACAAGCTTTTTCTGTATGTAAAAAGCGCGCCTCAGCTTTTTTCGATTCGATCTAAAGTTCCGGCTGTGAAACGCAAGCTGTCGGCTCTGCCCGGAGCGCCCCGAAGGCTGGAGGTTTATCTGGAGATACATAAATGACATTCTTTTCAGCCGCACTTCTGGCCGCGACGTTTACGCGCGCGATTACGAGCGTTGAGACAGTCGATCCCGTTCAGGCTCAATCTACATACGACTGTCATGCAGTACTTCTGCTGTATGAAACTCCTCTTGAGATAGATTATACCGCCAGGCCATATAAGATAAAGCCCGGGGTGTGCGAATTGCCGGATATTTCTGCCGACGGGCTTAAATATACTTTTAAAATGGTTTCTTCCACACCCCTTACATCGCACGACGTTAAGAGGACCTTGGACCGGCTGCGGGATCCCGACAATCCCTCGCCTGGCCATTGGACGATGAAGCGGGTTAAAAGCGTTACCGTTCTTGATGATAAAACATTTACAGTCGAGTTGAAGACGCGTCAACATGTCTTTCCTTGGATGTTGACGATGGCGTTTTGCGGAATTCGCGGACCTTCAGGCGAGACTACCGGGCCGTACAGGCTGAAGTCGTGGTGGCGGAACTACGAAATCGTTTTTGAGCGCAACCCGGACTGGCGCGGCTGGGCTCTTTCGGAAGACGGCGGCAGAAATGCCTTCGATCGTATCCGTTACATTGTCGTCAACGACGTGACCACCCAGTGGCTCATGTTTCTGAAAGGCGAAGTCGACTTCATGGGCGAGATCGCCCGCGACAACTGGGGAGCGGTTATGGATTGCGATGGACGGCTTCATGGTTCTCTCGGCGCTAAGGGTGTTCAACTTCACGGCGGTGCGCCTGCTAATGAAATCCGCTATCTCGGAATGAATATGAACGATCCTGTTCTCGGGAAAAACAAAAAGCTCCGGCAGGCTCTGTCATGCGCCTTTGATTTTCCGACGTGGAAGCTTTTTTACAACAACAGCATTTCTGAAGCGACGGGCCCCGTTCCGTCTACGATCGAAGGATATTCTCCGACGCCGTTCGAATACTCGTTCAATCTTAAAAAGGCGCGCCGCCTTTTGGCGGAGGCGGGGTATCCCAACGGCATAGATCCTGCCACGGGACGCCGCCTTAAGCTCACCTTGGCCATCGGGCGCCCCACTCAGGACAGCCGCGAGGCAGGGGAACTCCTGGCGAGTTTCTACGCCCGTATCGGCGTTAAGCTTGAACTCAGATTTCAGACGTGGCACGCGTTTCTCAATTCGATCTCCAAGGGGAATGTTCAGCTTTTCATGCTGGCGTGGGTCGCGGATTATCCCGACGCCGAGAATTTTCTGCAGCTTTTTTACTCCAAAAACATGAGTCCTGGGCCGAATCATTCACGCTACTCCAATCCGGAGTTTGATGCGGAATATGAAAAGGGGCTTCAAGCTTTGACCGCAGAAGAGCGCAATGCCCACTGGCGTCGCTGCCAGGAAATAATCCGCGAGGACTGTCCGTGGATATTTACTCACATCACTAAAAATTACACCCTCGTCAACAGGCGCGTGAGAAATTATCAATCTCACGATTTTCCCTACGGGCAGGAGAGACATTACAGGACTTCGGATAAATGAATACGCTTTTTATAGAACGGTCGACCGCCGACGGATCGCTGGCGCTCGCGAAGGGCGGTGTCGTCTGCGCCGCGAAGAAACTTGACGGAGCATGCGTCAACGGAGGGGCATGGGCGCGGGAGGTGCGCGAATTTTTAGGCGCTCAGAGAATCGAGCGCATCGTTGTCGGCACCGGTCCGGGGTCATTCGCCGGGATACGCGCCGCTCTCGCTTTCGCTCAGGGTTATGCGATCGGAGCCAAGTTGAGAGTCGAAGGTCTTCCTTCTCCGTGCGCGTTCGCTCCGGCTGAAGGACCTCTTGCCGTTGTAGGCGACGCCAGAAGGGGAATGTATTGGATCGCTCTTTTTGACGGGCCTCGTCTTGTTTGCGACATCTTTCAAGTCGATGCCGAAAAACTGCATCTGAGAGTCCCTGTCGGAGTTAAGATCGTAACTCCCGACGCCGCGAGAATCGACGCTCTTTTGAAGGAGACTTTCGGTTCTGATTATGCGGGGGGAGTGACGCCGGAAGCCCAGCGCCTCGCCAAGGCCGCATACGCAAATCCTTCGCTTCTTGTTTCCGAGCCGCTTCCTGTTTATCTGAATCCTGCAGTTCGTTAGAGCTGGAGTTTACCCATTTTTTGAACACGAAAGCGCATTTCACCCTGATAAATAAAGGGTGAAGTGTATTTTACGAAGTGGATTTTGTGGTTTTACATTTATGAGGGGCTATCCGTAGTCGACTTCAAAGAATTCTAAGAAG
>JAGCJE010000271.1 GCA_017648225.1 Kiritimatiellia bacterium
GATGAAAAATGTCCCGTGTCGATATTGTGAGACTCGTGTCCTCGGGTGTCACGATCGATGTGAAAAATATTTAGAATATAAGCGCGAGAGGGAGCAGATTATCAAGGCTCGACAAGGTGCGAACGACGCGAGTGGTCATATCGTTGATGTGCGGAGAAAGCAATTGAAGCGGAGGCGGAGAAAGTGAACGAGCAGGAAAGAAACGCAAAGATCGATTATCTGAAATCGTACCGGTGGATTGAGGCCGAGATCATGGATGATGAGGAGCGTCTCGCTCGACTCGATGCTCGGTTGTATTCCCCCGGTGCGGTGAAGATTTCGGACATGCCTCGAGGCGGTCAACCGATCACGATGGAAACTCTGGTCGCTGAAAAGATTGAATTGCAGGATCGCATCAATGCGAAGAATGCTCGCCGCCGTGCGATCCTCGAATCAATCGAGCGTATGCCCAGCGAACGCGACCGGCGAATCCTCAAGCTCCGATTCGTGGACGGCATGACTCACGAGGAAGTCGCGGAGCGAATCAATTACTCCACGATGCAAGCTCGGCGATATTGTGACGCAGCTCTCGAGCGTTTCGATATGTTGAACATAAATGATCGTTGATGTTCTTGTATGTTCACGCCTTATGATATATCATGATATCGTCCCGCAGGTGGGGCGGACGACATGTGTCGTACGTGCGGGGCTACCTCCTTTCTGCTAGGGTTCGCGTCTACACGAGTGGCGCGAGCCCGATTTATTTGGAGGGATGAATATGATTCTCAAACTGTGTAACAAGTGCGGCAAGCCGTGCGCGTATCCTGCGAAGTATTGCGATGTGTGTCTCCCCGATGTGCTCGCAGCACGAGAGGCCCGAGAAGCTGAGACGAAAGCCCGGGCGGATAAAGCGTATAACTCTCGGCGTGATCCGAAGTATGTGCGCTTCTATCGATCGAAGCCGTGGCGAATGCTGTCGGCTCGATACATGCAGGATCATGCGTGGACTTGTGAACGTTGTGGTGGTCTCGCTGTCGAGGTTCATCACATGCAGCCGATACAAACGCCCGAAGGATGGGAACGGCGATTCGACGTAACGAATTTGAAAGCTGTATGTGTTGACTGTCACAACAAAGAACATAATCGATTTCAATCAAAAGCGAAACGCTCTCAGAGGCTCTAGGAGCCGATTTGAGGCGTTTTATTTTTATGCGAACATTTCCTCGATGAGTTACGAAACGTGACTCTGAATGTCATTCTGTGACTCTGGGAGGGGTGTCTGAAAAAGTTTGAAATAATATCGGGGGAATCGGTGCAGGGGGAGGTCTTTAGAGCAAAAACTCCCTTTTGAAAGTCAATGAAGGTCAAGCGTGAAAGGTGGTAGCAAAATGAGCAAGAACGACGCCATGCTGAACAAGGCAAAAAGAGTGGTTATTGATTATTTCAACAGTCGTTGCGATCGAACTGATAATTTTAAGCTGACCGAGGACGATGTGTTCATCGTTTGGTTCAGCAAAACGCTCCAGAACTGGAAAGCACTTGTGAGCACCACGGTTTTCGACGGTATGTATTATGAAGTCACCTATAACGGCGACAAGAAGGAGACCTACGTTGACGCCTATAAGAAATGGGAGAACAAGTGCATACCCGATTAAGCGAGCGAATTGATTGGCGAATGGAGGTGCTCGCTCAATGGGACGCAATAAAGAACCGATCGCTCTCGTTCAGGCGAAGGGCAAAAAGCACCTGACGAAAGCAGAAATCGAACAAAGAAAATCCGAGGAGCTCGACGTTCCCACTGACGCGATTGAGGCTCCGTCGTATCTGACGAAAGCACAGAAAGAGGAGTTCGACAAGATCGCAAAGATTCTCATCGATCTTGAGATCATGACGAATCTCGACTGTGACGCGCTCGCCGGTTACATTGTCGCGCGTGACGGGTGGGTCATGGCTGGTAAGAAACTCCGCTCGAAAGATGTGAGGAACGATCCGTCCATCTTCGACAAGTGGACGAAAATCGAAGATCGATATAGAAAGCAGATGCGCAGCGCGGCCTCCGATCTCGGTCTGACGATCACCTCTCGAGGAAAGATCGTCGCTCCGGTCAAGGAAACGCCGACGCCGCCTGAGAATAAATTCGCGGTGTTCGCGGGTGGCGGTGGATCATGATGGATCGAGTCACAGAACACGCGACCCGGGTCGTCGCCGATCCGCATGCTGAGAATGCCGGACGACTCCACGTCCTCGCGTGTAAGCGACATTTGAAAGACCTCGAGCGTCAAGGCTCGAGCGAATTTCCGTATGTGTGGGATGAGAAAGCGAGCGATCGCGTCCTCCGATACTCCGAGACGCTGACCGTCCTCGAGGGTTCAAAGCCTCGCCCGGTCAAGTTGCTCGACTGTCAAGCGTTCGACGTGGGCGCGACGTTCGGTTGGAAGAAGCTCGACGGGAACCGTCGATTCCGCCGCCGATACAAGTCCGTTGCCCGTCAGAACGGCAAGACGTTCGAGAACGGCATCATCGGCTCGTATATCTCGAATTTCTCCGGCTATAAATACGGTAAGCTGTTCACCGTCGCGACAAAACAGGCTCAGGCGAAACTTGCATGGGATGAAATCGCGAAATTCATTCGCGCTGACAAGGATCTGAGCGAACTGTTCCGGATTCAGGACTATAAGCTCATGATCACGGCTCTGCAAACGTTTTGCACGATCGAGGCTCTCTCGAAGGAGCGCAGTCTCGACGACGGTTTCCGATCGATCTTCGCGAGCGTGGACGAAATCCACCAACATCCGGACAACTCGATTTATAAAGCCATTTACAACGGTCAGCGATCTCTCCCTGAGGCTCTCGTCTCGATGATCACGACCCGAGGCAAAAAGCTCAACTCCTTTTGTAAGGAGATGGACGACTATTGCATCTCAATCCTCTCCGGTGTCGCCACCGCTGAGGATTTTTTCATTGATATCTATTGTCTCGACGAGCATGACGACATCTGGAATCCGGAGAACTGGATCAAGGCGAACCCGTTCCTCTGCTCCACGTCGCACGGACGAGAGACGATCGCCCGAGACGCTCAGACCGCAAAGGACATGGGCGGCGCAGACCTCCGAGATTTCATCACGAAAGGTCTGAACATGTGGGTCACGTCCTCTGACGACGCGTTCGTGGATGCTGAGAAGTTCGCCCGATGCGGTTCCGACCGTGACCTCGAGCATTTCCGAGGCCGTCAGTGTTACGTCGGACTCGACCTGAGTGCCGGCGGCGACCTCACGACGATCGCGCTCGAGTTCATCAAGGACGACGGCTCTCCGTATTTCTGGAGTCATTCGTTCATGCCGAGGGGTCGACTCGACGAGCACATCGCGAGCGATCTCGAGCCCTATGACGTGTGGGAGGCCGAGGGCCTGATCACCGTCACCGGCGGGGAGATGGATTTCAAAAACGACTATAAATTCATTATGAAAACACTGCGCGATCTGATCGCCGAATACGAGATCAAGCCTCTCGGCATCGCCTACGACCCGCACAACGCCGACGGCATTCTCTCCGATCTGGAGGGGTTCGGCGTTCCGCTGATGATGATCACGCAGTCGGCGCGATTCCTCAACGACGCGACCGTGGACATTCGACTCCTCGTCAAGTCCGAAAAGTTCGAGTATGACCGGCGAAATGAGCTCATGGCGAAATCGTTCATCGACGCCGCCGTCATTCGAAACTCGTTTGATGAGGAGAAGGTCGACAAGAAACCCGGAGCGCGTACATCTCGAATCGACCCGGTCGACGCTTGCGTGGATGCTCACACGATGTATCTCAAGACTCGCGAAACCGTCAAGGTCGATGTCGAGAGCGAGCTTGCAAAGTATCTCCAGATGATGAATTGGAAGAGGTGAAAACGATGGGCGTTTTCAAAAAGTTTCGCGGATGGTTCTCGCGAAAATCCGTGTCCAGAAGCACGGAGGTCGATCGGCTGCTGACGTTTCTCGGGGTCGATAAGTCAACCGGGAAAGCGATCAACGAGGCGACTTATTTCGCGTGTCTCCGACTGCGAAGTGAGTCCGTCGGCAAGCTCCCGCTCAAGCTGATGCGATACACCGATCGACACGGCGTTCAGACGATGCGTCGTGATCCACGTTATCGCATTCTCGGCAGCAGACCGAACCCGTATCAGACGGCGACGACGTTCTGGAGCACGGTCGAATATAATCGATCGCATTTCGGCAACGCATACGTACTGATTCACGGCGCGGGTGCAAAAATGACGCTGTGGATCCTCCCGTCTGATCAGGTGACGATCGTCAACGACGACAAAGACCTGTTCAACCGAGGCGCGGACAAAATTTATTATGTGTATTCCGGAGCTCAGGGAACGTATACGTTCAGCGATGAGGAGATTCTCCATTTCAAAGAATCGAGCACGTTCGACGGCATCACCGGCGTATCGGTGCGTGATCGACTGAGCTCTGTCATTGAGGGCAACGTTGACGCTCAGAAGATGCTCAACAAGATGTATCGTAACGGGTACACCGGAAAAGCTGTTCTTCAGTATACCGGTGATCTGAGCGACGATCTCGTCAAGACTTATGTCAAGGGTATCGAGAGATATGCAAAGGGCGCGAGCCTCGACGCTGACGGCGAGGAGATTTCAACGATCATTCCGATCCCGGTCGGATCGACTCTGACCCCGCTGAACGTCAAGCTCACCGACGGTCAGTTCCTCGAGATCAAGAAGTATTCGGCTCTCCAGATCGCTGCCGCGTTCGGTATCAAGCCGAATCAAATCAACGATTACGAGAAATCGTCGTTCGCGTCTGGCGAGCATCAGCAGCTCGCTTTCTACGTCGACACGATGCTGTACATCCTCAAACAGTACGAGGAGGAGCTCTCTTATAAGCTGCTCTCGACTGAGGAGATTGAGGAGGGTCTGTTCTGGAAATTCAACATCGACGTTGTCTTGAGAGCCGATTTCGCGACAAAGGTGGATTCGCTCTCCAAGGCGGTCAATAATTTCCTGATGACCCCCGATGAGGCTCGAGAAAAACTCGACCTCGGAACTGTGGAGCACGGCGACCGACTGCTCGGTCAGGGAGCGAACATCTTCCTCGATCAGATCGGCGCACAATATAATGCTCAATCACCGGCGGCACAACCGAAGCCGGAGGAAGGAGAAAGCGAAAATGAAAGATGATTTCATGGAAAACATGCCCGAGGGTATGGTGTTCAAGGCGGCGGAAGTCGAAGCCTCCGCTATCACTGAGGACGATCTCCGAAAGATCAACAAACTGACGCTCGCTCCGCTGACGGCTGACGACGTGTTTGTTTTCAAGGCGGTTCTCGGTGACAACGAAACCGACGACCGCAATCACGAGCCGTTCAATCTGAACGCTCTGAAAGACCTGAAAAGACTGTACGTCGGAAAGACTGTGATCAAAGATCACATGCGTCGGGCGGATAATCAGGTCGCTCGTATCTACGATACCGAGCTGATCTCGGAAGCCAAGACCACCGGCGCGGGTGAAGCCTATGCGCAGCTCGTCGCGAAATGCTACATGATCAAGACCTCTCGAAACGCCGATCTCATCAAAGAGATCATGGGCGGCATCAAGAAAGAAGTCTCGACCGGCATGTCGCCGAAGCGCGTAATCTGCAACATCTGCGGCACCGACAACTCGAAAACCTACTGTCCCCACTGGCCCGGTCGTGAATACGATCACGCTGAGGGAAAGAAGGTTTGTCAGATGACTCTCGACGGCGCGAAGGATGCGTTCGAGCTCAGTCTCGTCGCGGTTCCCGCACAGCGTCGAGCGGGTGTCGCTAAAAACTACGGCGGCGAATCCGTCAAGGAAACCGTCGCACCCGAAGCGGTGGACGTTCCGAACGAGGAACCGACCACTCCTGATCCCAACATCAAGGACGCAGAGCTCCGACTGAGAGCGACTGAGTCCTTTTTGTTTACCAAGAACAACGAATCCGAGGAGGAATGAATCATGAATAAGCGTATGCGTGAACTGCTGGCAAAGATCGAAGCCAAGCAGAAGGAAGCCCGTTCCTACATGGACGGCGAAAACAAGGACGTGACCAAGGCTACCGCCCTGCTGGACGAGTGCGATTCTCTCAAGGCTGAGTTCGAAGCCGAGAAGCGTCTGTTCGAGGCCGAAAAGGCCGAAGTCGAGCCCGAGGCCGAGAAGAAGGTCGAGGAAAAGAAGCAGACCGACAGCGTCAAGGCGTTCGCCGATGCTGCTCGTAACGGTTTCCAGAAGGACATGAGCGAAGGTTCCGGCCTCGACGGCGGTTATACCGTTCCTGAGGACATCGTGACCAAGATCGAACACTATCGCGACGCAAAGGCATCTCTCCGTCAGCATGTCCGCGTCATTCCCGTTCAGACTATGTCCGGTGCTCGCACTTTCAAGGCTCGTGAAACCGTGACCGGCTTCTCCAAGGTGCTCGAGAATGGCAAGTTCGCCAAGAAGGCGACTCCCAAGTTCGAACGCCTGGCCTACAATATCAACAAGTTCGGCGGCTATTTCGTACTGTCTGACGAGGTCATCGAGGACTCCGACGCAAATCTGGTGGACGAGGTTGTCGCTCTGATCGGCGACGAATCCCGCGTAACCGACAACGTCGAGATCATCTCCGCGATCAAGGCCGCGAAGCCCGCTCCCGTCAACTTCGAAGATCTGGACGGCATCAAGGAAGCTCTGAACGTGACTCTGGGTCAGGCATTCCGCGCGACCTCCAAGATCTACACCAACGACAACGGCCTCCAGTTCCTCGACACTCTGATCGATGGCAACAACCGTCCTCTGCTGGCTCCCTCTCCCGTCGAGCCGATGAAGATGGTTCTCGGCTGCGGCCCGACCACCGTCGAGATCGTGGTTCTGCCCAACTCCGATTTCCCGAATCTGGAGCAGGGTATCCCCTTCATCGTCGGCGATCTGAATGAGGGCGTCGCACTGTTCGACCGTCGTCGCGTGACTCTGAGTCAGTCCAAGACCGCAAGCGTCGAGGGCTACAACGCTTTCGAGCAGGGCGGTCTGCTGATCCGCGCTGACGAGCGCGCCGACTATGTCGTCCGCGATGCTGCCGCATTCGTGCTGGGCTATATCGCCATCTGATGACTCTGATCTCCCGCGTGGTTTCGACTGCGCGGGAGAATCTATTTCGAGGAGGGGTTTGACATGAGTGCATTGTCTGTCCAAGATGTCAAGGATTATCTCGGCATCGATTTCGCCGATGATGCGACTGACCGCCTCGTGACTGCGATGGTGTCCACGGTTGACGGGTACATGAAAGGTGCTCTCGGCGCGGGTTATCCGGCTGATGACGAGCGCGTGAAGATGGTTGCAAAGATCATCATCTCCGATCTGTACGATCACCGCGACCTCTCCGACAAGGTCACCGGGGCGACACGTCGCCTCGTGGATTCGATGCTCCAGCAGGTGCGACTCGAGATGAGAGCGGCGGGTGATGGCGTATGACGTACAATCTCCCGATCATGCTGATCATGTACAACGACAGCTCGAGCGCGTGGGAGGACGTTGCTCTCCTGCATGCCCGGATCAATAAGACCGGCGGCTCTGAGAACTGGAGCTCCGGCGCGTATCAGAGCCGAGCGACGCTGACGTTCGAGGTGAGATATTCGCCCGTCGTCGCGTCGATCTTTTTGAACACGCAGCTTTATCGCATCCGGCACAACGGCGCGGAGTTCGATGTCGAGGACGTGGACGATTATCTCCAGCAGCATCGAACCCTCAAGATCGTGGGGGTGGCGCGGGGTGTCTAACGTTGACATCAATCGTGTCTCGAACACCATTCGAACAACGTTGAACACGTACTCTCAACGGGTCGTCGAGGGTGTCGAAAAGGCCGCCGACGAGACCGTGAAAGAGATGGTCAAAGAGACGAAAAAGCGTCCCGGAGGGCGATATTCGACCGGGCGATATGCTCGAGCGATCGCGTCTCAGGTGGGTGAGAATACCATTTACGCGAGGTCGCGAATTTGGTACGTCAAGGCACCGCGCTATCGACTCACGCATCTGATCAACAACGGTCACGCGGTTCGAGGTGGCGGACATTACGCCGGTGACAAGCACGTCACGAGAGCGACCGATCGCGCGATCGAACGTTTCGAGACCCGCGTCCGCGAGGTGATTGGAAATGCATCGAATTAACTTGAAATCGGAGCTCAACGCGCTCGGTATCCCGTTCGCGCTGATCGGTTATCCGACCAAGGCTCCCGCGTATCCGTACGGAATATATCTCGAAAACATCAACGTGTCAGGTGGCGATGACGTGAGTCGTTATCGCATCGTCGACCACGATGTGACGATCGAGCTATACCACAAAACCGACGAGGGACTGTTCGCCGCTTGCGAGATTCTCGAAACGTGGCTCGACTCTCTCCCTCTCGACTATCGCAGAGAGATGACGTACATCCCGGAGGATGATCATCTCCTCGCGAGCTATACTCTGAACTATACGACCAAGAGAAAGAAAGGATGATCATAAATGGCACAGCCTGATAGAATCATTCTCGGCTCCGGTAAGATTTTCGCCACCGAATTCACCGGTAACGCGATCCCGGAAAACACCGTCATCGAGACCGCCGACAATCGTCTCGGTCACATCAAGGGCGGCGCGACTCTGGAATATACTCCGGAGTTCTACATCGCAAAGGACGATCTGGGTGAAGTCCAGAAGTCCCGACTCGTCAATGAGGAAGTGAAGCTCAAGACCGGCATCATGACTCTCGACGGCAACAACATCTCCAAGCTCGCCGCGACCGCTCGTGTCACTGAGGCAAGCGGCAAGCGCACCGTCAAGATCGGTGGCGCGGGCAACGACAACGGCAAGAAGTATCTGATCCGTTTCCTGCATGAAGACGCTGAGGACGGCGACATTCGCGTGACGATCGTCGGTCGTAACGAGTCCGGCTTCTCTCTGTCCTTCGCAAAGGACGCCGAGACCGTCGTGGACGCCGAGTTCACCGCATTCCCCAACGACTCCGAGGGTACTCTCGTTATCTACGAAGAAGAAACCGCAGAGTAACATCACGAGGGTGGATTCGTCCACCCTCTTTTTTATGAAAAGGAGGATTCCCCATGGCTAAAATGTTGGATTTCAGCAAGGCAAAAAAGCCCACTCTCCCCGTCAAGTTTGACGACGGCTCAATGGTGTATGTTTATACACCGTCTAAAATTGAGTTCGACGAGATGACCGATGCTCAGGATTATTTCAACGGTGCGCTCGAGGGTGAGCGCGAGAGCATTTACAAGCTCTACGAAATCACGGCACGACTCATGAGTAATAACAAAACAGGTCGAGAAATCACGGTGGAAGAGCTCGCCGGTTATCTTGACGTGAGCGACATGGTCGTGTTTTTCCGAGCATATGCGCAGTTCATCTCGGAAGTTATCGCAGAAAAAAACTGAAGCTCCCTCAGTATCCAGTCGAGGACTCTGAGGGAGATCATTATGATATAACGACACATTGGGAGAAACTGGTCGCAGATTATGCGCGAGTTTCTCTTTTTGACGTGCAGAGAATGGACATCATCTGTTATCTGCAACTGAGACGCGATGCGTATATCCACGCTCTCCGACAGACGGAGAAGGGCCGAGAGTATCTCGAAAACGCATGGCGACTCGAACAGATGGAACCGGAGCGCGACAAGCTCCGAAAGAAAACCGGCGTAAAGAGGTGATTTTATGGCATCGAGAGACTTGAGAGGTTTGACAATCGAAATCGGCGGCGATACGTCAAATTTGACCGATGCGCTCCGCAACGTTGACGGAGAGTTGTCGAACCTTCAAAGCAATCTCCGAACCGTAAACAGCGCACTGAGACTCGATCCGGGCAATGTGGACGCGCTCGCTCAGAGGCAGGCCCTTTTGACGGACGCAGTCGCAGAGACCACCCAACGCCTCGAACTGCTCCGAGAAGCGCAGCGACAAGCCGATCAGCAGATCGCCGACGGTGTCGAGGTGGATCAGAGAGCATATCGCAATCTGCAATCCGAGATCGTTCGAGCCGAGGCGAGTCTCGCCGACTATGAACGTCAGGCGAACGACGCGGGCGACGAGTCGAACGATGCAGCACAAGAGTCCGCCGAGGGTTGGACGATTGTCAAGGATGTCATCGCCGATCTCGCCTCTCAAGCAATTCAGGCGGCGATTGATGGGTTCAAAGACCTTCTTTTCGAAGGTGAAAAAGCACTCGATACATTTCAGGCGAAAACGGGACTGTCGAGCGACGCGATGGAATATTTCGGCGACGCGGCTCGCGACGTTTTCAAAGGTGGATGGGGCGAATCACTGAGCGACGTGTCCGGTGTCATGGCTGAGATTTACAACACGCTCGGCGACATGGATGCTGACTACATGAAAGCATTTGCCGAAAATGCGATGACGTTGACTGATGTGTTCGGATGGGACACTCAGGAACAGCTCCGAGCCGTCAATTCGCTGATGAATCAATTCGGACTCACATCCGATGAGGCGTTTAATCTGATGGTGCAGGGTGCTCAGTTGGGCCTCGATCAGAACGGCGATCTCCTCGATACGATCAACGAATATTCAGTTCAATTCAAAAACGCAGGATATTCCGCGAATGACATGTTCAACATGCTCGCGAACGGTGCGGAAACCGGCACGTGGTCGGTTGATAAACTCGGCGACGCGGTCAAAGAGTATAACATCCGCATGTCGGACGGCACAGTCATCGACTACATCAACGAAAACGCTAAAGCTCTCGGATTGACGGCAGCGCAAGCCGAAAGCCTCGGAAAGAAGATGCTCGAGAGCGGCGGTGCGAGCAAAGAGGCGATGGGGGCGATCCTGAACGGTATCCTCTCGATCGAAGACCCGACCGAGCGTTATAAAGCGGGTGTCGGTGCATTCGGTACGATGTGGGAAGATCTCGGCGAGGAAGCTGTAAAAGCTCTGTTCGACACCAAGGGCGGCATCGATTCCACGAATGCAGCGATGAGTCAGGTTAAAACCGACGCATACGACAATCTCGCGGCGTCGATCACATCACTTGGACGCACGTTGAAAGACGAGCTCCTTCAACCGATAGTCGACGCGTTCACACCCGCCCTCAAGGCGTCCGCCGATGCGATGCGTGAGTTCGCAGCGGGATCGATTTCGATGGATGAGTTGTTTGCCCGAATAGGCGCGGCTGCGTCCGAGATGATTGCGATAATTAAAAACAATCTTCCACGACTCGCAGAGATGGGCGGACAACTACTCTCGAATCTCGTTCAGGGTATCGTGAACGGTATTCCGAAATTGATCTCGGCGGCGGGCGAGATGATCCGATCTCTCTCCAACGGCATCAAGTCGAATATGGGCGAATTCATCAGCAAGGGCCTCGATCTCATCAATGGTCTAGCTGATTCTCTCGCTCGGAGTCTGCCGACTCTGATCGCGAGCGGCGTTCAGATGCTCCGAAATCTCGTTCAGGGCTTGATGAGTGCGCTCCCCGAGCTGATTTCTCGTGTGCCTGAGATCATCTCGAAATTCGCGAATCTGATCAACGACAACGCGCCGACAATCATCGCGGCGGGTTTCGGTATCATCAAAGATTTGATCGTCGGTATCATCAATGCGATCCCCACGTTGATTCAGAATATCCCGAAAATCATTACCGCGATCGTGGACGTGTGGGAAGCTTTCAACTGGGCGAACCTCGGTAAAAAGGCGATCACCCTGCTGAAAGACGGTTGTCTCGCAGTTGTCAATCTCGTCAAGAATGCCGGTAAAACCATTCTCGACGGAATCGTGAACGTCATCAAAAATCTCCCGCAGAATTTGGCGACGCTCGGTCGAAATGCGATCTCCGATCTCGGCGGTGCAATCCGTGGAATGTTGAGCAACGTGAAATCCGCAGCGACCGAGATTTTCAATGGAATCGTGAACACGATCAAAAATCTCCCGTCGCAGATGCTCAACATCGGTAAAGACATCGTTCGCGGTTTGTGGAACGGCATTTCCGACATGACCGGATGGGTGATCGGAAAAATTCAGGGGTTCGGCGACAGCGTGTTGAGCGGAATCAAGAAATTTTTCGGTATTCAGTCTCCGTCGAAACTCATGCGTGACGAGATCGGCCGTTATCTCGCCGAGGGTATCGGTGAAGGTATTGAGGAAAACGCTGACTCCGCGCTCGATCCGATGCAAGCTCTCAGAGATGATCTCGCGGCGATTGACAGTCTGAATGTGAGCCGGACCATCGGCATCAACGCTGACTCGTCTCAGGGTGAAACTCGTCGTCTTGCGGCACAGATGAACGAGCTCACAGCTCTCGTGAAAGCATATCTCCCGGAGATCGCGAACAAGGCGTCTAAAAACATCTACGTTGACAAAAAGCGTCTCGTCGGCGAGCTGATCTCCGACATTGACGAGGGTCTCGGCGAAATTGCAAACAGAAGGGCGGTCGGTGCAGTATGAGAGGAATTGAATTCGTCAGTTTGACGGACGAAACGTTCCGTCGACATACCGCTGACGACTGGGATCTCGTGATGATCGAGAAGATCATCGGAACCCCCGTCGTCAAAGAAAAAATCATCGATCTCGCCGATCGTGACGGTGTTCTCGATCACACCGAGGCTCTGACGGGAGTTCCTGCGTATGAGACGCGGGAACTCTCTTTCGCGTTTGAATATCTCGACGCGATTGAGGACTGGGCCGATCTTTTTACCGAGATTCGGAATTTCCTCCACGGTCGACGATTGAAGATCCACGAGCCCGACGATCCGAATTATTATTATCTCGGACGCGTATCGGTCAGCGATCCCACCGGCGGGCGCGTGAAAGCCTTTACCGTCACGGTTCGAGCGGATACGTGGAAATATCCGATCACCGGTGAAACGGTCATCACGGAGGCGGTGAGAGCCTCTGAGACCATCATTCTCCCGAACAACTGGAGACCCGTGTGTCCGACGATCACGACCACGGGTGCTGTGACGTTCGAGTTTGGTGGCGCGAATTATTCCATCGCCGGAGCGGGATCGTTCCGGTTCCCGAGATTCCGTCTCGGCTATGGTGCGAATGAGGTGAAGATCGTCAGCGGCTCCGGTGAGATTACATTCACCTATCAGGAGGGGGCGATCTGATGGCGTATACCATTCGCAACGATGCGACGGGCGTGATCGTGTATGATCCACGGCTCGACGACGCGATTCTGATCGACCCCGAGCTGCATCAAAAGGACAACGCGTTCGGCTCGTTCGAGTGCGAGATGTTCTCGAATCATAGTGAATATGGCAATCTGCACAAGCGTCGAACGATTTACGCGATCTATAAAGACGACGCGCCTGATCCAATGTGGAAGGGCATTTTCATCGAAGGTTCGGACGGTCTCTCGTCCTCCATGAGCCTCTATTTTGAGGATTTTATGAGCGTCTTGCGTGACTCTATGCAAGACGCTTTCGTTTTTACCGGTCAACCGAACGAGTTCCTCGCGTCTCTGATTGATGCGCATAACGCTCAGGTCGACCCGTGGCAGCGTGTGACACTCGGTCACGTCACGGTCGTCGACCCGAACGATTATGTCCGCCGCTCCAGTGAGAGCGAGCTCTCCACGTGGGACGTGATAAAGACTCGACTCATCGATACACTCGGCGGTCATGTCCGCATGAGATATGAAGGCGGTGTCGCGTATCTGGATTATTTGGAGGGCGACACGGCGAACACTGATCCCCATCTGAACACGTCGACGCAGATCATCGAGTTCGGCGAGAATCTGACGGATTTCTCTCGCGTCGTGAGTGCGTCCGAGACGTATACTGCATGCATCCCCAAGGGTGCAAAGGTGGATCAGTACGACGACGAGGGTGAGCTCCACTCCGTCGCGCTGACGA
The DNA here is from genome assembly GCA_017648225.1 of Kiritimatiellia bacterium. Lineage (GTDB taxonomy): Bacteria > Verrucomicrobiota > Kiritimatiellia > RFP12 > UBA1067 > UBA1067. The sequence goes on from JAGCJE010000271.1 coordinate 13,844, forward strand.
TCGAGAGCGTGAACAACGGCTCGAAATATCTCATCGATGAGGTGGCTCGAGCTCTTTACGGGTTCCGGTGCGCTCCTCTCGATTTGACGACGTGGGAGGATGTGACCGTCGCCGCGAACCTGATGAGCAAGGGCGACGCGTGGCTGCATAGTCAGGGCGTGAAACTGGCAAACACGATCAAGCTCAGCGCAGTCGACCTCAAACGGCTCGGCATCACCTCGGACTCGTTCGCGTTCCTCGATTATGTTCGGGTGAGCATCTATCCGCTCGACATCGAGGCTCTGTATCTGCTGACCGAAATCACGATCCCGCTCGACGATCCGTCGGAGCTCTCGATCAGTTTGGGTGAGACGTTCATGTCTCTCGCCGATCGACAGCAACAGAACGCGTCTCAGCTCCAGCAGAGCATTGAGAAGGTCGAGCAATCGATCCCCGGCAAAGTGCAGACGGGTGTTCAGAACGAGATCGCGGAGACACTGACCACGGTTCAGACGCTCATTGAGCAGACCGGTAACTCGATTCTTTCACAGGTCTCGGAGATTTACACATCGACGAGCTCGTTTGAAGAATTTCAGAGTCAGGTCTCCACGATGATCGAACAGACCGCGAACTCGTTCGAGATGCAGTTCTCGACGATCACGTCGCAGATCACGAGCCTCGACGGCTCCGTGAGCTCTCGATTCTCGGAGATCAGCAAATATATCAGATTCGTCGACGGTAACATCATTCTCGGTGTCGACGGCGATCCTCTGATTTTGAAGATCACGAACGAGAGACTCCAGTTTTTGCACAATAACGTCGAGATCGCGTATTTCTCGAGCGGTCGTCTGTACGTTGACAAACTCCATGCGATCACGTCGCTGACGCTGGGAGATTTCGCATTCTCTCCGGACTCCTCCAGAGGAATGAATCTGAAATATATCGGAATGTGAGGAGGCGATGCCCCATGGCTCAATGGGACGGAAAAGAGGAATCGTGCTCGTGTGACTGTGGTTTCGACATCCCCAAAGGTGGGAAGCTTAATCAACTGACTCTCACGAATGCGCTCGGTGTCGCATCCGGCGGAACGGGTGCGAAAACCGCGTCTCAAGCGCGGGTGAATCTGGGCATACAATGCGGTTACGCGTCGGTCGCGGTGGCGAATCTCGCGTCGTTCGGTGTGGCGAGTTCGAATCAAATCACGTTTCCGACTGCGTTCAAATCGACGCCGGTTGTGGCAATCGCGCCGGTATATGAAGAGTTTACGGGCTTTTTTGTGTACTCTATTTCAAACGGTTCGTCGACGGGTTTCAAGATCAACGCGACGAACATCACGGTCGCCGTGGCGGGTAACATCCCGCCCCGTGTGGTTCACTGGATCGCGATCGGCAATATGTAATCGGGAGGTGGCGTGAATGGCGTCAGGATCGTTTACCGGCACGACCGGCAATAAATATATAAAAGCTCGAATCGTGTGGTCGAGTACGCCGAACACGCTGAACAACCGCTCATCCGTGACGGCAACTCTGTATTATGGTAAAAGCTCGAGCTCGTCGTCCGCGACATACGGCACGATAGAATGCGCTCTCACGATCAACGGATCGACTAAGAGTTTTAGTCAGAGAGTCACGCTGAATCCGAATGATACATGGGTCGCAGTCGGATCGCACACTGTCACGGTCAATCACTCGACCGATGGCGCGAAATCGATTGTAATCAGCGCGAGCGGCGGCATCCCGGGACTGACGTTCTCGTCGACGAACTGCTCCGCGACTGTCATTCTCGACAAGATCCCGAGAGCGACGACTCCGACATTCGGAGCATCGACTCAGACGATCGGTTCAAATGTGGTGATCAATCTCCCGGCGGCGGATTCGAGTTTTTATCACACTCTGACGTATTCGTGGGGCAATCTCTCCGGAACGATCGGAACGAATCTCAAAACGTCGAAAACGTGGGGGATTCCGATCACGTTCTGTGAGGGTGTTCCGAACGGTACGCAGGGAACGCTATTCGTTACGGCGGAGACGTTCATGTCGAACGGCACGTCGCTCGGCAAAGTGACGAAATCCACTCCGTGCAATGTTCCCGCGTCTGTTGTTCCCTCGATCAGTGAAATCGCCCTCAGCGACTCCGGCGGACAAGTTCCGTCAAGCTGGGGTGTGTATGTGCGAGGAAAGAGTCAGCTCCACGTCAATGTCACGGCGGCGGGTCGATATTATTCGCGTATTGTCGGATATAGTATCAAGGCTCTCGGCGTGACGGTCACGTCGAACGACAGCGATGTCGGCATCATTCCGACTGCTGGAACGATGAACGTCGAGGTCACGGTCACCGACTCCAGAGGCCGAACAGCGACCTCCACAAAGTCGATCACCGTCGAGGACTACACAGAGCCCACGGTCGAATCGTTCAGCGTTGAGAGAGCGAACAGCTCTGGCACTGCGACCGATAACGGCACGTATGCAAAAATCCCGCTCAAGGTGAGTGCGTCGCCGATTAGTAACAAGAACACCGTCGAGGCGAAAATCTATCACATGCGATCCGATGCGACGACGTGGACGCTCGCGAGAACGATTCCCGTCGCGTATTCCATCGATCAGACCGTCATGGTTGCGAACATGATCGCGTCACGATCCTATGCGATCAAGGTGGAAGTCGTGGACGTATTCGGAACGACGGTCGCTGAGAGCACTCTGAACGCTGAGGGCGCGGTTATGGGTTGGATGCCCGGAGGAATCGGCATCTCGTTCGGTAAAGCTGCTGAGGAGGATTATACCGCCGATTTCGACTGGGTGATCCACGGGCGAAAAGGTGCTCAGTTCGACGACGATGTAACCGTGGACGGCAAAATCACCGGCGACTCGAGCGGACTCACTCGAAACGGGCTCCCGACGCTCCAGTGTGTCGACATTGCGACGTTGACCCTCGGCGGAACGAACTTTCAGCTCGGAACGGCGAACACATACATGAAAATACCGTTCAGCAAATACGCGTATAACCTCACGAATGTGCTCACCATTTCCGAGAACGGCATTCTTATCCCGGCGGGAGTTCGGGCCGTCAAGGTTTCCGCTCAGATTTGCCTCGGTGCAGCGACGGCGGGTGTCAGATATGCGCAAATCGCGAAAAACGGATGGGTTGACGCTGTCGCACGTTCTCAGCGACATCACGCATCGACTGCGACCCCGGAGACACACTCGATCCCGAGCGCACTTTTGACCGTCTCCGAGGGCGACATCATTGTTCTCGGCGTATACGGTAACGCGAGCGATTGGGTGTATGGAAATCACAATCAGACGTATTTGATGGTCGAGGCGTACGCGTAAAGGAGGCGATGCAACATGGATAAGGTAATTAACATCAAGGTGCGAAATCGAATCGCGATCGCCGATCCCGGTCAGTGTATCATCTGCGGCAATGAGGATTATACCGCCGTTTTTGAGTTCGATGACGAGTGGAGCGAGATTGAAACCAAGACCGCGCGATTCTATCGCAAAAATAATTTCACCGACGTAATTTTCACCGGAAGCGAGGTCAACATCCCCGAGATGGTGAACGTTTCGAACGTCAAGATCGGCGTTTTCGCGGGTGACATGACGACGACTCCGGCGGTTGTTCGCTGCTATAAATCCATCCTCTGCGATGGTGGAAACGTCGCCGAACCTGATCCGGATGTGTATGATCAGATCATTAAGATGATCGAGAACATCGAAGTCGGCGGAGGTGGAGGAACCGGTGTTTCGCCAACCATTGATGTTATCGAGATCGAGGGCGGTCACAGAATCACGATCACGGATATCAACGGCACATCGTCGATCGATGTCATGAATGGTTCCGACGGTTCACCCGGCAAGGATGGCAATCCCGGCAAGGATGGCGTATCGGCGACGCATAGCTGGAACGGCACGGTGTTGACCGTAACTAGCGCAAGCGGCACGTCTTCCGCTGATTTGAAAGGTGAACCGGGAAAAGATGGCAGTCCGGGCAAAGACGGCTCTGCCGGTGCGGCGGGTGCAGACGGCATCAGTCCCACGGTATCCGTCAGCAAATCTGGAAGGGTTACAACCATCTCCATTACTGACAAGGACGGCACGAAGACCGCGACGGTTAGCGATGGTGCAGACGGAAGCCCCGGCGCGGCGGGTAGTAACGGCAAGGACGGCAAAACGCCCGTCAAGGGCGTGGATTATTACACCGCTGCCGATCAGGAAGCTATCGTGCAGGATGTCATCGCCGCACAGAATGTCCCGGACTACGTTGTTGCTGAAGCGATGGAAGTGCTTGACAAGGTTGTATCTGCGCAGGCTGACCGGACTTTCACCTTTGCGGCAATAAGCGATATGCACTACGGAAGTAGCGATTACATCGACGGCGTAATCCACGCTTGTCAGGGTATGCGGCATATCTCGGAGCGGATCAAGCTGGATGCTGTGGCGGTGCTGGGTGATTTTACTGACGAGCATCAGATGGATTCTGACGCAGCCGTCACCGATCTGGAAGAGATGAACGCGCTGCTTAACCCGCTGCGTGAGAATGTCAATCTACGCGTCAAGGGTAATCACGACCACCGTCCGAATGGAGCGGCGCAGACATATCGTTATATTATGGCATTCAGCGACACGACTGTATGGGGCAGCAGAATCGGCGGCTATTTTTACCGAGATTTCCCAGAGTATAAGTTGAGAGCAATCTGTCTTAATACAACGGATACGGTCAGAGATAATCTGTATGTGACGGATGAACAATATCAGTGGTTCGCCGACTCTCTCGATCTGTCTGCAAAGGATGACGCAGCAGAATGGGGAATCCTTATTCTGTCTCATCATCCATTGGATTGGACAGTAACGAATGGAAAATATAGATTTGGTCCGATTATCAATGCTTACCAGAAAGGTACAAGCTGGACGGATGGAGTAGTGTCCTGCGATTATACCGACAAAAATGATGCGTCGATCATTGCGAACATTCACGGACACATCCACAATCTGCTCATGGATAAAATCTATATTGGCGAGGCTGGGAACAGCGCACAAACAAACGTCTGGAGATTGGCGACGCCTGCTTCTCGTGTGGATGTAGTCAACCATTACAGCGCACCGTGGGCCGAGGCAACATGGTACAACAAAACAAAGAATACGGCGAAAGATACATCTTTTGTGATCTATTGCATTGATCTGGACGCGCGCACTATCAAGGCATTCTGTTATGGTGCAGGATACGACAGAAGTGTTGAGTATGCATCAAGCGGCAGTACTACCCCCGCATACACTAACCAGATTCCGATTTCTACCGACGTAGACGGAGGCATTTATAACGGTAAAGGTTATAAGACCGCATCAAGACTAAATTCGTCTGGAGCTGCGGTCGATGGCGATTATAATGTAACAGGATTTATTCCATTCACAAGCGGAAGTGTAATTCGTACCAGCGAAGGTATGTTCGATGCGACGGATGCAACCGGCTATCTGCGCGTAACGGCGTATGATGCGAATAAAGCTCATGTTTCTGAGGCTAAGATCACGCCGACTGACTTGTCCGGCTGGCTTAGCGAATATATGACCGTGACCAATGGTGCGCTGTATTTTAATTACGACATAAACTATATGCAAGGTTCGGAAGTAGGCAGCAAAGTCCGATTTATCCGTGTTGTTGCATCTCATATCGATGACAGTTCTGTCATTACAATAGATGAAGAGATTACATGATTAACGGCATCCTACTGGCTGGACACGACGCTGCGAAGCGTGGCGGCGGGGACGTACACGGATTCCGCAGGGGCGACATCGACGTAATGGCGTGAGCCCGAGTACACTCTCATCATGAAAAGGAGGAATCGCAATGGCAAAATGTGATCTGAATGCAGTCGTTCAGATAGCCGAGAACGAGGTCGGTTATCTGGAGAAAAAGAGCAACAGTCAGCTCGACCACAAAACCGCCAACGCGGGAAGCAAGAACTACACCAAGTACAACCGCGATTATAACGCGTGGGGCGGCGGTGGTGCGCAGCCGATGGAATGGTGTGCGGCGTTCGTTTCGTGGTGTTTCGTAATGGCCTACGGCCTCGAAGCGGCGAAAGCTCTGCTCTGCGGTGGTCTGCATCACTACACGCCCACCGGCGCGAACCGTTTCAAGGGGAAAGGTCGATACATCAAGCGCGGCGAGGGTACGCCCAAGCGCGGCGACGTGGTGTATTTCTTCTCTAAGGCAAAGGGACGGATCGGTCACGTTGGCATCGTCTACAAGGTCAGCTCGACCCGAGTTTACACGATCGAGGGCAACACGTCCGCCGGTAACACGCTGATCACCAACGGCGGCGGCGCGGCGTTCAAGTCCTACGCGCTTTCTAGTACGTACATCGACGGCTATGGTCGCCCGAATTACGCGGCAATCGAGGCCGGAACCGGCGAGATCGTGGCTCTCGATCTGGGCGATCGTCTGCTGACGAACGGTTGTCGAGGCGATGATGTCAAGGAGCTTCAGGAGGCTCTCATCTCCCTCGGTTACGATCTCGGCAAATGGGGCGCGGATGGTGATTTCGGCGATGCGACTGAGATCGCTGTCGAGAAGTTCCAGAGAGACCACGGTTGCACTCCGGACGGCGAGTTCGGCCCGATCAGTTTCGCGGCTCTGCAGACTGCGCTCATGGATCGAGAGCACTCCGCGCAGAAGGGCGGAAAGGTTCGCATCATCAACGGTAACTGTTGGGTGCGATCCGAACCCGACAAGATTCTCCCCGACACTCGTCTCGGTGTCGTCACTGAGGGGACGATCCTCGAGTATCGCGGTGAGAAATCTCCGGGCGGTTGGCTGGCGGTGCGATATGAAAATCGCGACGCCTGGGTCTCCGGAAAATATTCTAAGCTGGAGGAGTGATTCCATTGGAGAACATTACACTCGCTGACGCGTGGGCGTGGATACTCGCAGCGGCAGCGGCGATCGTCGCGCTGTCGAAAGCGTGGGACGTGATTGCTCGGAAACTCAAACCTCAACGCGAGATCAGCGATCGACTCAAGACGATCGAGACGATGCTCGCGAGCGACAAGAGGCGACTCGACGAGCAGGACAAAGCGAACGGCGTCATTTTCCGCGCTCTGTATGCTCAGATCAACCACGAACTCAGCGGGAACGGAGATCAAATTCTCCGTGACTCCCGCGATGAAATTCAGAAATATCTCACCACCCGATAAAGGAGGAATCGTCATGGATTGGAAGCGCAAGCTCACGAGCCGGAAGCTCTGGCTCGCTATCGCCGATTTTGTCGGCATGCTGATCATTGCGTTCGGCTATGCCGAATCTACTGCGACTCAGGTCACGTCCATCATCATGGCGGGTGCGGGTGTCATCGGCTATCTGATCGCCGAGGGCCTCGCGGATTCCGCGAACGGCACGACCACCACGATCGTCGATGAAACGATCAAAAAGACCGAACCTGAAACCGAATAAATAACACACGAAACGCCCGGGCGAAATGCTCGGGCGTCTTTTTTTATTCGCATTTTATTCGCGTGTGCGAATAACATGATCCGCGAAAATAGTCCAACATCATCACAACATTACTAACATCATTTTTCTGAAAAACGGCCCGATCTGAGCCGAAAATCGCTAATTATTACGAAATCGTAATAATTGAAACATTTGCGAATATCTCAAAAACGGGTCAAAAATAACATGAAACGGGCTTTTTATAACATCAAATAACATGATCATTTTCGGATGATGTTATGCTCAAAACCGTTGCGACACAATGGTTTTCAGTATTATATAACATCATAATATTATTTTTCTTTAATTATAAGAAGAATATATAATAATATAGATATATAATATATAAGAGTATAAGAGATAAAAGAAAGTATATAAGAAAACGCGGAAAAATGGTGTTATGATGTTATCGGGCCGATTTTCGGTGTAGTGACAACGCCTCCGAAACGTGGTATAATACGCGCGGATAAAAGCGAAGGAGGCTCCCCATCATGGAACGTGGACAACGTATATCCCCGCAGCAAACCCGTCCCGGACAACCTCAGAGACGACCCCAGAGCTCCACTCAGCGACCCGCTCAGAGACCGCCTCAGAGTCGCCCTCAAGGATCACAACAGCGTCGACCGGCTCAGTCCGCTCGCCCCACGCAGCCGACTCGACCCGTATCCCGCAAGCGCAGAAAGAACAAGTCAAAAAAGCCGTGGATCATCGGCGCGGCGGTTCTCCTACTCCTGATCATCATTTTCGGCTCTGGCGGTGAGAATGACAACGTCGCAACTCAGACCCCCACCTCTGCGCCAGTTAATAATGACACTGCCGTCACGACAGCGACCGACGCGCCTATTCAGACCCCATCTCTGTACCCTCAGACGATTTTCAATCAAAACGGTGTGACAATCACTCTGATCGGATTCGATAAAGCTCCGCTCATGGGGCCTGAAATCAAGTTCACCGTCGAGAACAACAGCGGTGAGAGTCTGATCGTTCAGACCGGATCACTCCACTGCAACGGATGGCAAATCGTAGACGCGACGAGTTTCATCGAGGTTGCCAACGGTGCGAAAGCCGGAGAAACGATTTACGTCTGGAGTACGTATCTCGACGAATGTCAACTCAAGGCGAGCGACCTTGTGAATGTTGAGTTCAAGGGCGCGTCGATCACGACGAGCGATTACATGAAAACCTATGAGTTCGACATGACTGCGACTCTCCAATAATTCAAAAGACCGAGGGGATCATCCCTCGGTCTTTTTTTCGTTGTCTCGGATCATGGCCTCCTCGATTGCTCGATTGATGAAGCCGTTCACAGATTCGCCCATGCGTTCGGCGTGGGCTTTTATTTTGTCCTTATCACCTTTAGGAACTCTGATTTTGATTTCCTCTAGTTTCTCGAGATATTTATCCACATACTTTTTGTTGTACTCATATGTCGGCATTGTTTCGCCCTCCTTCAATGGGAGCATTATATCACAAGTTATTTACTATGTACACATAGCATCTGCATGTTTAACAACATGTTTACATAATATGGGTACATAGTATATTGACTTATCTATGGGTACATAGTATAATATAATTGTTCCAAGGCAAGGAACAAAAGAAAAACCGCCCGGTGACGCGGGCGGCAGGAAAGGAGGTGAGCCGAATGACTGAGTACACAGTCGAGTATCGAGGGAAACGGTACGAGTTCCCAACATGGTCTGAGATGATGGAGTTCATCGAAGAACATGAAATCCACGGCTAACTCTCCAGCGTGGGGAGCGGCGGCAACCGCTCCTCACGGTTCGGATTATAACATAGATTGATAGATAAAGCAAGATTGAAAATGGAGGATCACACCATGTACGAAATCGTCAAGACCGTCAAGGGTTACAACATCGAGCGCATGATCGGAACCAAGGGTCAGTTTTTCGTCAAGACCCGCCCGAACGTGTCCGTCTGGTTCAGAACCATTAAGGCCGCGACGGCCTACATCGAAACGAGACTGTGAGGAGGTGCTTCCGTGAATGAGATGCAGATTTTCGAACGTGAGGAGTTCGGGCAGATCCGGACGACCACCGTCGACGGTGAGCCGTGGTTCGTGGCGGTCGATGTTTGTCGGGCTCTGGAACACAGCAACGTTTCGTCCGCTCTCGCTCGACTCGACGACGATGAACGGTCTAAGTTGAACTTAGGGCGTCAGGGTGAGACGAACGTCGTCAACGAGCCCGGATTGTATACGCTCGTTCTCGGATCGCGAAAGCCCGAGGCGAAAGCGTTCAAACGGTGGATCACTCACGAGGTTCTCCCGAGCATTCGCAAGACCGGAGCCTATGCGACCGACTCTCGACTCATGGAGGCCGCTCAACTTCTCGCGAGCTGTCGGAACCCGGCGGCGATCCCCGCGCTCGTCGCCGTCCTCAGCGAATATACCGGAGTTCAGATCGAGGCTTCCGGCCCGATGTGGGAGGGATCGAAGTTCGACAACCTCGTCCACGTTCGCAACTGGATCGAGACGTCGAACCTTAAGGTCGAGGATATGGTGAGCAATCCGACAACCGTCCTCTATCATCGTTTCACTAGCTGGCTCAGTCTCAATCACCTCGGAGTCAGAATCTCCAGTAAAGCATTCTGCGCGATCATGCGCAAGATTTACGGATTCGACAAGAGGCTCCGACAAGGTTACGCCGGAAAATGGTATTTTCAAGTATGACGAAAATGACGAACACTATCGCATATAATAGATTTAGAGCCGTTGAATGAATGGAGGTTACATCATGAACAATCGCATCAATATCAAAGCCGTCGTCGATTTCGCTTTCGCCTCTGACCCCGATCTCAGCCCCGCCGAGATGATGGAGGAGCTCATCGACTGAATCAGATCCGGCGAGTATCTCCCGAGCGATCTCGTCAAACTCCAAGTGATTTCAGCAGTATAAACATGAGTCGGCTTTATGCCGACTTTATGTTTGTTAAATCTCACGGGTGTATTGACAAAATATAGAAAAAGTAATATTATGTGGGCGTAGATTATTGAATATCTACAATAACTCTGTCGGTACTAATTAACGTTGTCTCGATTATTTGTCGAGAGGAGGCGCGTTTTTTGCGTGTGAGTGCTGAAACAGATCGAGGGTGAGCTCCATATTGTATCTCATTACATGTCGATTGCATCGAGGTGCAAGTATGGAGAGAATTATCAAGACGATCGCAATGATCGAATATATGTTTTCTGTTTCCGACGATCTCGACGAAAAGGAGACGTTGGATGAAATCGAGGATCGCATTCGATCCGGTGAGTATTTCCCGACCGACGTTGCAAACTGCAAACTGGTGAGCGTCGTTCCACAATAAAAATTCAAGGAGCCGAGAGATCGGCTCCTTTTTATTGTGTTCGAATTGTTGTACTAACGATACCGCTCCGAACGGTGCGGGTTGAATAGTACAACAACCCGCTTAAAAAAATCTCGGATCGATTTTCCCGTCCGGATAGATGTATATCTCAGAGACCACAGAACGCCACAAGGCGCGTTTTTCCTCACGGGTAAGGGTTTTATAAACCTCATCGAGATCGAGTCTCAGAAAGGCTCTCAGGGGCTCAAGGTCACGTTCTGTAACCTCAGGCGCGTTGTCCTCGATACGTAACGTGTTCATTTCCTCGACGATGGCCTTATATTTCTGATCGTACTCCTCCTGAGAAATGCGATCCTCCTCATATTGATAATTGACACGTTGGAGCTTCTTCTCCAGCTTTTTTATTTTGTCGGCGTTCGACGGCTTTTTGACCGGCTCTTTTTGTGCGATCTCATACTCGGCGATGAATCGCTCGATCTCCGGTTTGATCGTTGTGAGCAAGTGCTCTTCGATTGCGAGTTCCGGGGCCGAATACGCGTTCGTGCATTGCTTGTGTAGTCGGTACTTATTGCAACGATAATAATAATATTCTCGATACGATCCCGCCCAGTGACCCACCATACGAGTTCCACATTCGGGACAGATGCAGAGCTGTGTGAAGATGTATTCTCGTGTTGTTTTGCGAGCTCGGACATTTTTCTTTTGTATTTCCTGCCACGTGGCCCAGCGTTCTTTTGTGACGATGGGGTCGCAATAATTGTCGTTGCCTTTATAATGACCGTACATGAGCGTGTTGTTCATGGCGTTCGTATATGTGTTGTAATTGTGTTTCGCGCCGGTCATCTCGTTCGCGTGGATCATTGCGGCCCGTTTCGAGTGATTCATCTCATAATGATTGATATACGCCCAGAATGCCGGGAGTTGCTGCGGATCGGGAATAACGATTTTATCGCCGCGATCATTGATCCCGATCGTGTGGGTGAACGGGAGACATTGCGCTCCGGTGATCGGTGAGCCTTTTTGAATGCGGACTTGAGCCGTTGCGATGATACGTTCGGAAATGTTCGCGATCTCCTGCTGACCGATGCCCAGATAAAAGAGGATCAGCGTTTGACCCATCGGCGTATTCAGATCGAGCTCCGACTGCATTATCGCTCGCCATTGAACACCGGCAGCGTCGAACGTCTCCATCATTTTGTAATACTCTGCCGGATTTCGAGTGAAGCGGTCGAACCTTGTGAAGATCACAAGATCGATTTTCCCGGCCTCGATGTCGGCGAGCATTTCGTGGATCGCCTTGCGTTTCCGGATCTGTTTTGCCGCCGTTTTACCCTCATCGGCATAGAGACCGACGACTCGCATCCCATTCTCTTTCGCATACTCTTCGAGCGCGATTTTCTGCGCTGGGAGCGAATTTTCTTTCGAAACCTGCTCCGATGTTGATACTCGTATATAGAACGCAACGCGGATTACGCGCTGCATTTCTTTATGTTGTTCGATGAGATTCATCGACAATCCCCCTCTTATAATTCGTCATTGCTGACAAGGTCAGCGTATTTTTGAATTTTCTGTATCTGCTCTTTTGTGAAATTTCCGTGTATAATGTTTGTAGACGCATCCGATCGATATGAGTTCCCTAGTAATTCATCCATGCTGACATTGTACAGAGCTGCAACTCTGGTCAGCACATCGACCGGTATGCGTCTATCGTTGTTTTCATACGAACGATACGCAGGTTTGCTCACCCCGATTCGATCCGCGACATCCTGCTGAGTATATCCATATCTATCGCGCAGCGTTCTCAATCGAGCGACTAAGTCCTCCCAGAACATATTCTCGTTATTCATTTTTATTCCCTCCATTGAAATTAGTTAGTAAACCTATCTATTCAAATTATAAAGCATCGGTTACAAAATGTAAAGTTAATAGCACGTTTTGTGATTTTTCACATTTGTTACTAAATGTGACGCAATTATTACATAAGTTTGAACAATCACATAATGTAGTTGACAGCGCACGAAACGTGACCTATAATGCAAATTGTGAAGCGCACGAAACGTGACCCGCATCACGAAATGATCCACGGAAGGAGGAAAAACGATGAAAGGAAGAAAGCCCGAGAAGATCGTGACGGTTCAGAAAACGAGAATGTCGGTCGCGACGATCTATCCGAATCTGCTCGCAATGATCACGGATCGTGACATGACTGTCGCCGATCTGGGCAACATCCTCGGCGTCAGCGATCAGGCGATGCGTCGTCGTCTGCTGGGTAGAGCGAACGGAGGAACGGACATCACGGCCTATGAGTGTCACATTCTGTGTGAACATTTTCACAAGTCGTTCGAATGGTTGTTTGCGACCGGTGATGTTGCGTGAACGTGGTTCGATTTTACGAGACGCTCGCGAAGATCATCGGCGAACGAGAGGGAGTCGAGATTCGCGTGAGTGTCCGGGAGGTGACAGAGAATGATCGAACTGTATCGTCACCAACAGATCGCCCTATCGCATATGAGGACGAACTCAAGTTTCCTCCTTGCGATGGAGCAGGGCACGGGAAAGACTCTGACGGCCCTCACAAGGCTCGCAGAACTAGCCGAACGAGGAAAGATCGACAGCGCGTTGATCGTGGCTCCGAAAGCGGTGCTCGCCTCATGGGAGCGTGATGTTGAGAAGTTCGACCGCGACCGGCAACGGCTGCTCCGACGAATCCTCACGATCGTCAATTATGATCTCGTGTGGAGACGCTCAGAGTATCGTCGACACTGGGGAGCGATCGTCATCGACGAGGCCCATTATGTGAAGAACCGCACGAGCAACCGCTCGAAAGCGATCCTCGAAATGGCTCTCGATTCTGATTATCGATATGCGCTCACCGGAACACCGATCTCGAATGGAGCACTGCACGATATCTGGTCTCTGATGGCATTCCTCGAACCGGTCAAGATTCCGAGAGGGATCGGGACGACGGCATTCCCCGAGGCCGGGCCGACGTATTACAATTTTCAAGATCGCTATTGTTTCCTCGATCAGTATTTCAAGCCGTACCGATACCGACATGTCGACGAGCTCCAAGAGGTCATCGCTGATCACTCCTATAGGGTGAAGAAGATCGACTGTCTCGATCTCCCGGACAAACTGCCCGACGAGATTTATGAGATCGATCTCGCAGAGCCGAAACTGTACAAGGAACTCGTCAAAGAGTCCGCGATCATGGAGATCGAGCTCCTCGCAGAGAATCCACTGCTCCGGATGCTGAGACTCCGACAATTGTGCTCAGGACATCTCCCGAACGTGGGTAGCCTGAAATGCGGAAAGCTGAAAGCCCTCGGAGAGTATCTCGACGGCTACGATGACAAGCTCGTCATTTTCGCTCAGTTCACCGCATCAATCGACGACATCTCCGGTCTGCTGAAAAAGCGCAAGGTCAAACATGTGGTTCTCGACGGACGGTCGAAGGATAAAGCGATTTGGAGGAAGTTCCAGACCGACGACTCGATTCGAGTGATCATCTGTCAGTATGAGGCCGGTGCGACGGGAATCGACCTGTTCGCGGCGAGCACGATCCTATACTACGAGCCGACAATTCGATCGAACACACTCGAGCAGAGTCGGGACCGAATCCACCGCGTCGGGCAATCTCACCCGTGTTCGTATGTACATTTCATAAGTAAAGGTACGATCGAGCGAGAGATATACCGAGCGTTGCAAGGGTTCGCGGATTTCTCCGAAAAGCTGTTTTCGGAGTATATATCGGAATATGCGCGGTCGCACAGAGGGGGTGCGCGATGAGGGTTGACATAACTGGAGAACGTTTCGGACATCTGGTTGCGACAGAAAGAATAGAGACGGATCACAATTCGCAATCTGTATGGATGTGTAAATGTGATTGCGGAAATTTTCATCGAGCGACGTTGTCAAACCTGAGAAGCGGACGAACGCTGAGTTGCGGTTGCCGAAGGTGGAACCGTGAAAAGACTCGCAAACATCGCGGCAAGGGTACGAGATTGTATCGAATTTGGCAAGCGATGCTCAATCGTTGTCGAAATCCGAATACAGTCAATTATAAATACTACGGGGGACGCGGTGTGCGGGTTTGTCCCGAATGGAGTCACGATTACGTGGCTTTTGAGCGGTGGGCTCTTTCGAATGGGTATGCTGACAATCTCACAATCGACCGAATAGATGTTGATGGAGATTATTCTCCCAATAATTGCCGGTGGGCAACCATGAAGGAGCAACGGCACAATCAAAGATCGTTCAGGAAGTAGGTTTTTATTTTTACCCACAAGGTTACAAAATGTGACCTGACGACACGAAATGAAAGGAGGGCTCAAACGGGTTGAACATCTACATATACGATTTCGAAGTTCTCTCTCACGACTGGATCGTGGTGATCCGTCGAGTCGATAGTCCACATCACACGGTAATCCACAACGATAATTATCGTTTGAAAGAATGGATTCTCGCCCATCAGGACGACGTGATCGGAGGTTATAACTCGAAGGGGTACGATGACTGGATTCTCCAGTCTATCCTCAACGGAGCCGATAACGCGACGGTGAAAGCTCACAACGATTTCATCATCGCAGAGCACCGAAACGGATGGGAGTTCCCGTTCATTCAGTATCAACGAAAGTTGTTCCGGTCATTCGATCTCAAGGACGATCTCCCGAAGGGCCTGAGCCTCAAGGCGATCGAGGGGAACATGTATCTCCCCATCGTCGAGAGTTCCGTCCCGTTCGATATCGATCGACCGCTGACGCCCGAGGAGCTCGACGAGCTGATCTACTACTGTAAAAAGGACGTGGACGCGACTGTCGCTCTCTATGAACGCCGAAAGGAGTACATCAAGAGCAAACTCACCGTCGCAAAGCTGAAAGGTCTCGACCCGGCTGTCGCGCTCGCTCAGACGAACGCAAAGCTCGCGGCGATGTATCTCGACGCGAAGCCAGTCGAACGCGTAGACGGTCGCCGGTACGAGATCCCGGAGAATCTCGATCAGACGATGATTCCCCGCGAGGTGCTCGATTTCTTCAATCAGATTCGAGATGAAAGCATCCCGGACGAGGAACTGTTCGAAAAGAATCTCGTCGTCGAGATCGCCGGTTGCGAATGTGTTTTCGCATGGGGTGGCGTACACGGTGCGGTTCCGAACACGATCGCCGAGAGTGATCCCGAGGGGACACCGGATCGTCGAATCATCGTGAACTATGACGTCGCCTCGCTTTACCCGAACTCGATGCTCAATTTCGGATATGTTTCCCGAAGCTGCGAGAACCCGAACGCGTTCCGCGATCTGGTTGAAACCCGTCTCAAGGCCAAGAAAGCCAAGGACAAGGACACCGCGAACGCTCTGAAACTCGTCATCAATACGACATACGGCGCGATGTTAAATGCTTATAATCCACTCTACGACGAGCGAGCCGGTCGATCGGTCTGCATCTCGAATCAGCTCTCGATGTGCGAGCTTGTGTGTAGACTTGAGCAAAATGTCCCGTCGTTCGAGATTCTGAATTTCAACACCGACGGCGTGATGTTCCGAGTTCTCGAGTCCGAGATGACCACGGTCGAGCCGATCCTCGAGGAATGGCAGAAGCGAACGCGATTCGCACTCGAGCGCGACGATGTGATTCGACTCGTTCAGAAGGACGTGAACAACTACATCGCCGAGGAGGGCGGAGGAAAGATCAAAGCATGCGGCGACTACGTCAAGCGATGGCAAGGCGACAATGTCACCGATGAGAACGACATCAAGGCCCGTCTCATCAACAACGACCTCACGATCGTTCAGATCGCTCTCGTCGAGAGATTGCTTCACGACGTACCGGTCGAAAAGACGATCACCGAGTGTCAGAACATCCACTATTTCCAGCAGATCGCGAAGTTTGGCAGCTCCTACGACTCAGCGTTTCACGAGGTGAACGGCGAGCGCGTACCGGTGCAAAAGGTCAATCGTGTATATGCTGCGAAGGATGAGCGGTTCGGAACCGTGAAGAAGGTTCGTCCGAACGGCAAGGTTGAAAAGATCGCCTCTCTCCCGGATCATTGCATCATTGACAATGAGAACCGGTTGACGGTGGATCAGATCGACAAACAGTTTTACATCGATCTCGCGAACGAGCGAGTCGAACAATATCTCGTCGGCAAGAAGTCGACAAAGAAGAAAAAGAAGGAGGACAAACAAATGGCAGTAGCAAAGCCCACGACCCCGATGAACGTCTATCAGAAGCTCATCGCCGCCCGAAAGATGTTTCAGGAGGCCGACGTGAAGAAATCCGGTATCAACCGATTTGCCGATTTCAAATATTTTGAACTCGCCGACATCGTCCCGGCAAAGACTCACATTTTCGCCGAGCTCGGTCTCGTCGACTGCGTGACGTTCACGCCCACCGACGCGACGCTCTATCTGTTTAACGTGGACAATCCCGATGAGGTGATCCCGTTCCAGTCTCCCATGAGACCGCTGACCGTAGTCTCTCAGACCGGTAAAAACAAGATGAACGAGCTGCAGGGCCTCGGAGCCGAGGAGACATATCAGCGTCGTTACCTCTACATGATGGCTCTGGACATCGTTGAGGCTGACAGTTTCGACGCAACGAGTGGACAGAGCGAGACCTCGAAGTCACAGAATGTAACCAAGAGCTCGCAGGAGACCGCAGAACCGACGAGCGTCGTGAGTGCGAACAAATCCTCGTCCACGAGACCGGCGTCTCAGAACGAGCGTGAGGCCGTCAAAAAGGCATTGACGAACACTGACGGCAATGCTGACACCGCTCAGGTGAACGCAATCATCCGCGCATTGAAGAAGCTGCGCGAAAAGGACGCCGACAGATATGAGGCGTATATCGGCGAGTGTCAGGCGAAGATCCCGACCAAGAAGAACCCGGAGAGAGTGATCTCGAAGAAGGACGCGGACGACATGTTGATCGCCATCGGCGAGAAGATTGAGGAGGAATAAATCATGACTGTGGGTGGGGCGTTGGGCTTTATGGCTCTCGGCGGTGTTATCGTTTTTCTGTTTGATTATCGCGCATGGCGAATGTATCTGCAAGGGAGAAAAGACCCATATCGTCAGAAATGAGTCGAAAGCCCTATAGTTTTACCCACAAGTTCACATTTTGTGACCTACAAGCGAAAGGAGGACACAGTTTGAGTATCAGGTTCAATCAGGAACTCCAGAGGATCGAGATCGATCCCCCGAAACGCCCGAAGAAGATCACCGGAACCCGTCTCGCTGCGATTCTGGGCGCGAACAAATGGAGCACTCCGTTCGAGGCGTGGTGCGCAATCACTCGCACCTATGAAAAGCCGTTCGAGGGTTCCATCTACACCGAGGCCGGTAAGGTGATCGAGCCCAAGATCACCGAGTATCTGCGAAAGCGGTATTTCATGGAGCTCAAGAGACCCGAGGATGTTTACGGCGAGGATTTTTTCAAAAAGACGTGGGGTGATTTTTTCGGACACGTCAAGATTTTCGGCGGCATGTGGGACGCGCTCGGCGAGGACTATGTCGTCGAGATCAAGACTACGAAACGCGCCGAGGATTGGGGGAAAGAGCCTCCGTTGAATTACATGCTGCAAGGTGCGCTCTATGCATGGTTGCTCGGGTTCGACGACGTGCTGATGGTCTGCGCGTTCCTCGAGGATAAGGATTATGAGCATCCGGAGAATTTCGTCCCGACGATCGAGAACACGTATCAATATCCGTTCAAGATTTCCAAGCGGTTCCCGAATTTCGAGGACGAGGTCATTCTCCCGGCGACACTGTGGTGGACTGAGCACGTTGAGAAAGGCATCTCCCCCGAGTACGACATCGCGAAGGATGCCGAAATCATCAAGGCTCTGAGAACGAACGTCGTCGGCGACGATGCGAACGACGAGTCTCGATCGCTCTCCGATCTGGTGAGCGAATACGAGTCCGTCACCGAGGACATCGATCGACTGCGCGAGCGTTACGGCATCGACAAGCTCGAGAAGCTGGCGAAAGAACTGAACGATCGGATCAAGACTCAGCTCGTCGCGCAGTTCCGCGAGAGTGACAAGTCGGTGAAATACAGTTCGCCGTCGCAGACCTACACCGTGACCAAGTCGGAGAGAGCCTCGATCGATGCGAAAGCTCTCAAGGCCGACAAACCGGACATTTTCGCGCAGTATGTGAAAACGTCCACGTCCTACACGCTCAAGGCGAGCGCGAACAAGGAGTGATCCGACATGATGTGTCCTGTGTGTCAGTGTGAACACACCAAGGTCATCGACAGTCGACCGAATGACGAGGAGGTCGTCCGCCGTCGCGAGTGCCCGAAATGTGGCGCGAGATGGATCACTCAGGAAAGACTCCTCCGAGTAATTGAACCGAAAAAGAAAAGGAGCAATGAATCATGAAGTTTGAAAAGCATCTCAAGAATACCGGCATCTATGGCATCGTTTGCACTGCCTACAATGGCGACAAGTATCTCCGCACCGGCAAGAACGGCCACGTCCTCGCACGTGTCCCCGCCGGATTCGCTCCCGTCGGTCAGGCCGTGACCCACGATCTCGAGGGTTGGATCAACGACATTCTCATCAAGGGCGCGGAGGAGCTCCACGAGGCGAAGCTGTTCGCCGCAAAGCTGGAGAAGGACGGCAAGGCGAAGGACATCCGTCGCATCTGGGCCGACGACAATCGCCTCGGCGACGATGGGTTCGGTCTGCGTCGATGCGAAATCGACAACGCTGCTTTCGGCCTGATCGAGCGCGGCGACGACGTGCGCATCTTCGACCCGAATGTCGATTGTTCTCTGCTCGACGCGGATGATCTGGAGCCCATCGACGAGCCCGTCGAGGCGAAGGACGCCGAGACGATCACTCCCGCGCTCGTGGTTCTGGATCGTGACGAGACGGTCGTCGGCATCATTCTCGAGCCGTGGTGGGAGAATTGACCGCCGTGGTGATCGTGCTCCTGGGGATCGTGTTGATGATCTCTCTGGGCGCGTACTGGAACAATGATTTTGAAGAAGTCCAAGAGGACGCAGACAACGAAAAATAGGAGGATATAACAATGGCAAGAATCACTCTGAGCAAAAACACTGGTTTCACCCTGATCCCCGAAGGATTCCACGTTTTCAAGGTCGTTGATGTGGACATGAGCAAATACGACGGTTTCGGCAAGATCGAGGTCAAGCTCGAGACCGCGAACGGTCAGAAACATTCCGAGCGTTTCTCCCTGCTGAATAACAAGGGCGAGGTCAACGAGGGCGCGCTGAACGCGTTCAGCTATTTCGCCCGCACCGTCCTGAACGACTACAAGGCCGAGGACATCGATCCCGCCGAACTGATTGGTCATTTCATCCGCGCCGAGATCAAGCACGTCGTTTCCGATCGCATCAACGAAAAGACCGGCAAGCCGTACGTCAACGCGAACCTCGGCGACAAGGAACCCGCTCTCGGTTTCGACGGTGAGTCCGACGAACTGGAGGAGCTGTGATTCACGAGCGCGATCTCCAGTCGAAGTGTCTGAAATGGCTGCGGGATCGCGACATCTACACCATCAACACACACGGTGACGGCTGGGGCGGCAAAGGGACGCCGGATCTGACGATGTGCGTCAACGGTCGTTTCGTCTGCGCAGAACTGAAAGTCGGCGCGGGTGAAATGAGTTCCGCTCAAAAACTGCATCGCGTGTGGATCGAGCGCAACGGGGGGATCTTCTTCTCCCCGTACACGCTCGGGGAATTTATCGAAAAAATGGAGGGGATCATCAAAAATGAATAGAGAATATGTGATCCTCAATGAGAACAAAGAGCCGACTCACAAATTCAAAAATGGCGGAAAACCGTGGGAATCCGTCAAAAATGAGCCGAATCTCGCGCTGATCGTGCCCGAAGGATTCGTCGTTCTGGATTTTGACACCGAGTCTGATGCAAAAATCATCAAGGACATCGTCGACGGGATGGACCTCCCCGTTCGCGTGATGCAGACGACGAGAGGCGTTCATGTCTGGTTTAAGGCCCCGGAGGGCGAGGAGATCAAGAACGGCATCAAGCAGCGACTCGCGATCGGTATCTATTCCGACCGCAAAGCCGGAGGCCGAAACGCATATGTCAAGATTCGCGACGGCGGTAAGAATCGCCCGTGGATCAAGTCGACGAGCTTTGATGACCTGATGGTTCTCCCCCGCTGGCTCCGCCCGATTCAGGGCATCCGCGACGGTGGGTTCGATTTCAAGGCTCTCGGCGAGGGCGGCGGACGGAATCAAAAGCTCTTTAACTACATCGTGTATTTGCAGAGCAAAGGATTCACCCGCGAGGAGATCAGAACCACGATTCGAGTGATTAACGACTATGTGTTCGAGAGTCCTCTCGACGACGAGGAGATGGACAAGATTCTCCGTGATGAGTCGTTCAAGCCCGAGGAGCAGATCGCAGCAGAACAAGCCGAACGCAAGTCGAGCCGAGAGTTCAGACACAATGATTTCGGCGAGGAACTGATCGCGATGTATCACATCATTACATACAACGGTCAGCTCTACATCTACGAAGACGGCTTTTATCAGGCCGATGAGCGAATCATTGAGAACAAGATGATCGAGATGTTCCCTGGCATCAAGCAACGCCAACGCGCCGAGGTGCTCGCGTACATACGCATTCGCACTCATGTCCCGGCGGGTGATCTGAGGTTCGACCCGTGGACGGTCAATCTCAAGTCGGGCCGACTTAATCTCCGGACGCTGACTCTCAGTGAGCACACGCCGGACGCGATTGAGTTCGACCGCATCCCGGTCGATTATGATCCGGATGCATATTGTGCAGCTCTCGACGGAATGCTCGACAAGGTGTTCTGTTATGACGAGGAGGTTCGCAAGCTGTTCGAGGAGATGGTCGGATATACGCTGATGCGTCACGCGAATTATCAAAAGGCGTTCATGTTCTACGGCTCCGGCTCGAACGGAAAATCCACGATCCTCGATCTGATCAAGGCGTTTCTCGGTAAGCACAATTATGTATCGATCGACATTCGTGAACTGACGAAAAAGCAGTTCAGCGCGGCGGAACTCGAGAACAAGCTCGCGAACGTCGGCGACGACATCAACGACGGCGCGATCGAGGGAACCGGCGTTCTCAAGAAGCTGTTCGCAGGAAACTCGATGCAAGTCGAGCGCAAGGGCGAAAGGCCCTTCCAGCTCGAGCCCTATGCGACCCACATTTATTCATGCAACGACATCCCGAGATCGGCGTCCGACAAGACGTTCGGATTCTATCGCCGATGGGCGTTCATCCCGTTGAAAGCGAAATTCTCGACCGCTGACGCCGATTATGATCCGCTGATCAAAGAGAAGATCGTCACGCCCGAGGCTCTGTCGTATCTGCTGAATCTGGCTCTCGAGGGTGCTCAGAGACTCATTCAGAGCAACGGATTCACCGAGCCGAAAGTCGTCGCGGAAACGCTCGAGTCGTACAAGATCGACAACTCCTCGACGCTGTCGTGGGTGGATGAGTGCAAGATCGCTCTGAGCGTGATTCTCGAAAAGCCGACGACTGAACTATATAGCATGTTTGCGGATTGGTGCAAACTGTCCGGCGTGAAGTCGACGCCGTCTCGAAAAACATTCTGTCGCGAGCTGCGCGATCGTTTCGATCTTGACGATGGCTTGCGTCAGGGTAAGGGCGGAAAGTGGTATTTTCGCGTAAATCTCGATTGAGGTGATGATCGTGCCGAGGGAACGGTTGATCGACTCACCCGAAATGATCGCGCGTTGTTTGTCGTGTCCTCTCAAGGAGTGCATTTGTAACACTCGCGGAAAATGTCCGATACTCGACCGGGAGGTGATAAATCATGACGGGAATCAAACTCGCGGTTCTGATCTGGATCGTCGCGGTATTGTTTTCGATCGTCGTGCATATACGGGACGACGATGATTTCGATGATGATCTTTTATAAATGAGTTGGAGGTATATTTCATGAAAATCATTGAACCTTCGTTCAGATGGCTCGACGGGAAGATCCCCGACGGCCGAGCGATCCTCGCGAACATTGCGACCGCCGGTCGCGTTTGCTATCAGTCCGAACCGACCTCGGACGACGCGACGTTCGTTCGGAATCTCATCAAGCGCGAACACGAGTCTGTTATCGAACACGGATTGATCAGCGTTTTGCTCACGTGCGACCGTGGTGTCACGCATGAGGCCGTGAGACATAGAATCGCGAGCTATTCTCAGGAATCCACCCGCTACTGTAATTATAGCAAGGGGAAATTCGGAGCCGAGATCACTTATATCGACATCTCCCGAGGGATCGAGCTGTGTCCGGTGACTTCGAAGCTCGCGCCCGAGACGATCTCGGAGATCGTCGGCGTATGGTGGGCCGCTTGTCTGTATGCTGAGAATGCATATATGCACATGATCGAGCTCGGAGCATCACCCCAGATCGCTCGATCCGTACTCAACAACTCCACGAAAACGGCGATCGTGGTCTCGATGAATCCTCGCGAGTGGCGACATTTTTTCAAGCTGCGCAACGATCCGGCGGCACATCCTCAGATGAGAGAAGTCGCGGGAATGATGCTCGCCGAGTTCAAAAACGCCGTACCGGTGATCTTCGACGATCTGGAGGTGCAGGATGATTGACAACGCAAAGAAAGACGCAGAAGCGTTGCGCGAGATATTGGTTGATGATTGCGTTGACTTTCCGCATGTTGTTCACACTATGCTCCATAAAGCCGCCGACCTGATCGAATCCCTCGCCGCAGAGCTGGAGCAGGTCAAGCGGGAGCGGGATGGTCTGCAGGCGGAACTCGATGAGCTGAAAGAAGAGTATTATGTGGACATACACACCGCTCGTGACCCTATGGCGGACAAGATCAAGCAGCTTGAGGCGCGCGAGTGGGATTTGTTCGACCTTCTTTCATCCGCATGGTTTGGTAAGCGGTGCTATTTTCGACAGGATGACGGCAATGTTTACAGCCGCTTGACCGGAGAATATATGTTGTTTGATCAGGCGATTGATGAACTTGCGCACGAGCTGACCTATGACCGCGAATGCGAGCGGGCCGAACCCGTGCGGCATGGGCGGTGGGAACTCGAAACATCAAAGTACCTTCGCCGCTGTTCTGCATGCGAAAAGGTGACCTTCTATCGCGGCGCTGGGCGTCATTACGACTACTGCCCCAACTGCGGCGCGAGGATGGATTTGGAGGTGTAATCGTGAGTATATTCGACTACGTGCCCGAGAATCGAGCGGGTCGACGAGCTGAGAGTCGCAGACTCCAGCAGGAGGCCGAGGCGGAGGCGAAATATCTCGCAAGGCGTGATGCTGCAAAACGTGCGGCGATGGAAAAGATCGCACGTAACGGAATCACCATCGACGATCTCAAGCGCGAATATGAGCGCGGACGGAACGAGTCGATCACCGAGGTTTCTGAGTATGCGATGAAAATGATTTATTGCGGATTCGCTCTCGCGCTTAAGCGAGAGTTCAAGTTCGGAGCCGAGCGCGTTCTTCGAACGCTCCGCGCCGCTGATCAGATCATTCTCGAGGAGCTCACGACCGAGGACATCATCGATCGTGTGAGCCGAGAGCTCGGAATCACTGTTCGGTTCGACTGTAAGAAGGGAGAGGAACTGTTTGACGTTTGATGAATATCAAGCACTCGCTCAGAGGACGAGCTCGAAATGGCACAGTCGCATTTTGAACGGTGCGCTCGGTCTCTCGGGTGAGGTCGGTGAGTGTGCTGACCACGTGAAGAAGCATTTTTTTCAAGGTCACAATCTCGATTGTGCTCATCTCGCCGAGGAGATCGGCGATGTGCTGTGGTATTGTGCGGAACTGGCCTCGGGAATCAATCGATCTCTCGATGAGATCGCTGAGATGAACATCGCAAAGCTCCGCAAACGATACCCGGACGGGTTCGATTCTGAGAGAAGTGTCCACCGCGCCGAATATGAGGTGATTGAGAAATGAGTTGTCTCGGATGCAAGCATTATCTCGGCGGCGGGTGCTGCCGAATGAATCTTGAGAGCGAATGCGCTGCCGGTGGTTTCGAGATGTACGAAACCGATATGTATCAATATTATTGCAAGGCTAGACCGCCGATGCCCGGGACGATTCCGACCGACAGAGCGTTGATCGTCGAAGTCGAGGCGTACGACGAGCGTCGATATGTTCCGGAGGTCGACTGTATGGCGTGGGGTTGGGTCGTGTACGATCGTCCGTTGACGTCGGATGAAATCTTCGATTATGAGCTGAGATCAGCTCCGAGGGAGGTGGAATGATGAGAAAGTTCAATGAAAGGATCATCGGAGATTTAGCTCCAGAACCTCAAACCGTTCCCCCGATGCCTCCGATCAAGCAGGTGCGATCCGCCGTCGATCATCCGAGTCACTACAATGTCGGAAAGATCGAAGTCATCGACGCGATTGAGGCGTGGGGCCTGAATTTTAGCCTCGGGAACGCTGTCAAGTATATTGCTCGAGCCGACCACAAGGGCAAGCCGATCGAGGATTTGCAGAAAGCCCGGTGGTATATCGAGCGCGAGATCGAAAGGAGAATGAACGATGAAATTGATCGTCGATAAGATGCCGGAAACGGCGAAAGAATGTCTGTTCGCGGCGATGGGAACCGGAAAGCCTCGCTGTCGCCATGATTCGAAGCTGTGTCCGCTGTTGCGCGGTGAGGAGTGTCCTCACATGATGGAGATTCCCTCCCCCAAGTCTGTTACGCTCACTCAGGCATGTGAAATAATGGGTCTCACCAAATCGACCCTCGAGTCTAAGAAGCTAGATGGTTATAACGCCCAGATGAGCGTCATTGACGAACTGGCCCCCGAGCCTAAGAAGCGCACGACCAAGCGATCCACGGCTAAGAAAGCCGACTGACATCTGAGGAGGTGTCCCACATGAAGAAGGGAAAAAAGAATCGACGTTGGAATCTCTCCGTCGCCGAGACTCTCACTCTCCATCAACTGTATTGTGATCTCCATCGACCTAAGATTTTCAAAATGGAAATGGAGGGCAAGATTTTCGAGGTTGTCGCTCACGTCGATTTGCGCGACCCTGTCCCGGTGAAGTATGTGAAGGAACAACTCGCTCGAAAGCTCGCCGAGGCGATGATCGCTAATGATGTGGTGAAAATCGACGTTGTGGATGATTCTGCTCTATGGGGTGAGAAGTTGTTGCGCGGGACATTGCGAGTCGTCGTTCCGAAAGGGGTGTTCTAATGGAATATGTTTTCCGTTTTCTGTCCGGGTTCGCTGTGACGCTCATGGGCTGTCTGATCGCGCTCCTGAGCATGCGTCGAACCATTCGGGAGAACGCGCACGAGCTGGAGGAGACCGAAAAGAATCTCACGAAGCTCCCGTCGTATATCTGGGTTGATGTGAACGATCGTCTCCCGATAAGCGACGGCGAGTATCTCGTCGAGTATTGTTTCGAGAATTATCCCGACGTGAGAATGCATGCTATTTACGATTTCGATGTTCGTCTGGATCGTTTTCAGCATGAGGGTTTTCACGGGATGAAGGTTGTCCGCTGGGCCGAGCTGCCGAGATGAGGTGATTTTGATGTACGATTGCGAAGTTGAATTGAGACCGTTGACATTGGCGTTCATCGGTTACGATGAGGGACAAACTCGTCGATATTTCGCCGAATTTGCGAAAGTGAATTCCGATCAGGTTTCACATTTCCTCGATCGCGACGGTCGTATTTTGTTTAAGGATGGCACAGTCGTTCGTCGCGTACATTACGATCGTAATCGTCTGATGGGTTGTCAGTTCGATCAGGTGATCATCGCGGTTGACTGGCGCGGAGTTTACAATTGGCCCGAGGAGCGGTTTGTCCTGATGCGTGAAGTGTACGAGCGAACGTCGAGGAGTTGCGTCCCGGGTCAGTTCCTCACCATTATCTATGATCTGGATTCGGAGGTGGTCCACGATGAGTGATCTGATCGATCGTTCCAAGCTGCCGACAATTCGCATCACGATTCCCGCGCATCTCTGCGATGCGAGCTGTCGCGGCATCGTCGAGATCGTGGCGAACGGTTTTCAAACCTTGATTGACTCGGCTCCGGCGGTCGACGCCGTTCCTCGCGACGAATACGATGCTCTGTTGAAACGGTTCCGGCATCTGCTCGAGAGCGATTTCATCCGGAGTTTCGACGAGTATGATCCTCGGACTCAGACGTACAAGCGCGACATCATAGAGGCGGACGACGCTGTTCGGATGGTTCGTTGCAAGGACTGTGAACACTGGCAGCAGAGTCGACGTACACCGCTCGGATCGTGTTATTGTGAGTGCCTCGGGGTATATCGCCCCATTCATTTCTACTGTGCATACGGTAGGAAAATAGTCAAAAACGACTAACACGATCCAACATAACCGACTAACATGATCTAACATCATTAACATCATTTCGCCGGTGATCGGCTGTTCGGGCCCGAAAATCCGTCGACGAGAAAAATTGAAAATTTCAATCAGACCGTCGAAACGGTCGATCTCGGCGAAAATGATGTTATCATTTAAGGATCATGTTGAAAATGATGTTAATGCAGATTGCACAAAAAGAGGTGTTGAAAACGCCGATTTGATGGGGTTCTTTTGTTCAAGGTCTCTATATTTTATATATTATATAACATCATAATATTATTTCTTTCAAATTATAAGAAAAATAATAGATATATAAATATATAAGATATAAGAGAGATAAGAGAAAAGAAAGTATATAAGATTTTCGAGAAAAATGATGTTTTCATGTTATTGCGTGATTTCAGGAGGTGCGATGATGAAAAATGTCCCGTGTCGATATTGTGAGACTCGTGTCCTCGGGTGTCACGATCGATGTGAAAA
>JAGCJE010000272.1 GCA_017648225.1 Kiritimatiellia bacterium
CGCCGCCGGGGAGGCTCGTCATGAACTTCACCATACCGTAGGACTGAACGATACACAGCACGATGGTAAGATAACGGGTGATCTGAGCGAGCTGCTGACGGCCGTTCTCGCCTTCCTTCTTCAACTTCTGGAGAGACGGAATCATCGAAGAGAGGAGCTGGATCACGATCGACGCCGAAATATAAGGCCAGATGGAGAGCGTACCGATCGTGCACTGCCCGAGAGCGCCGCCCGTAAAGGTGTTGAACCAGTCAAGAACGCCCCTGCCTGTGCCACTCGCGCCCTTGAACATAGCCTGCAGCGCGTTCCAATCGACGCCCGGAGTCGGTACGTGTGAGACAAAACGGCAAACGGCCACAAGACCGAGAGTGATAAAAATTTTCTTACGGAGCTCCGGAATGCGGAACACGTTCGAAAAGCCTTTCATCATTGACATAACTGTATATTCTCCTTACTTTTGAAACTTATCGTATTATTATATCAAAAATCACATTCCTCTTTCAAGGTCACGCTTCAACGCCTTTTTCTTAAGGGTATCGCGCTTATCATGGAGAGCCTTACCTCTGCATACGCCCAATGCGACTTTAATCCGACCGTGCTTCAGGTAAACCTTCAGCGGAATAAGCGTAAGCCCTTTCGCCTCAGTCTTAAGGCGCAATTCGCGCACCTCCTTGGCGTGAACCAGGAGCTTGCGCATGCTCTTCGGTTCATGATTGAATCTGTTGCCGAACTTGTAAGCCGCGATATCGGCCCCGACAAGCCAGAGTTCGTCCTTAAGAACAGCCCCGTAAGACCCTGCGAGCGAAACCTCGCCGTGACGAACCGATTTAACCTCGGTTCCCGTCAAGACAATACCGCACTCGACGGTATCGAGTACGGTATAATCATGACGAGCCTTGCGGTTCTCGCAGAAAACGGGATTAAACTTACCGTCAGCCACCTTTTTCAGTCGGCAAAGAGCGAGTTAACGTTAACCTGCTTCTGGTTCCACTTGGCCTTCGCTTCCTCGGCCTTGGCGTAAGCGTCAAAATCGATTTCGGCGATAAGCTTACCTTCGGCAACTTCGCGCAGAGCGATATCGCACTTGTCTTCATCGAGCGAGGCGGGCTTTACCAGGGGCTTCGCGCCGTTAATAAGCTCACGCTCGCGCTTTGAAATGAGATTCACCAAAACGGGCGTAGACTTGATCTTCTCGTGGGCTTTTTTCAAAAGTTCGCTATTCATTCGATTTTTCTCCAATAAAATTATAGTATACTAAATTAACGGCTGTTACGCAACTACTTGACTTCGCGATATTTCGCGAGCGCCTTCTCGTATGCGGGACTTCCGAAAAATCCGCATGTCTTGAACTCGGGGCAGAATCCGCGGTAGACGCACTCGGGGACGCAGCAGGCGGCGACCTCGGGCTCCTTCTCGGCTATAGCGTCGACGACCGCCCGCCAGGCGGCCCGGGTCTCGGCGCTCGCCTGAGCGCAAAGACGGCGGCGAGAGATAAACATCACGGCCTGGGCGTTCGCGAAACACTCGTGCATGACGGGAGCGTCCTGACGGTTCGCCTCGCGCTCGACACCGGTGCGGTCGGTCCGCTGGGTCGAGACAAAATGTTCGATGCCGAATTTATGGCGCACGAAATGCACCGAAACCCAATACGGCAGATCGATCCACTTCCAGTTGAAGTTCAACTTTCTGACCGGCGAATGTTCAGCCAATAAAATCCGCTTCTTCCATTTGGACGAAGGTTCCTTAGTACCCTCATCCTGACGAATCGTGGTGCGCGCGGCATCGGCCACCTCGCGCCACGTCCCCTTGACTTTTAGAAACTTGATTTTCATAAGCTTACGGCACCCTTCAGGGCAGATTATCTTCAACGGACGACGAAATTCACCATACGCTTGGGAACTGCGATAACCTTGACGATCGTCTTGCCCTCGAGGAATTTCGCAACTTCGGCGTCGGCCTTGGCGGCCTCCTCCATCTCGGCGGGCGTCGCCGCGACGGCAATCTTAACGCGGCCGCGGAGCTTGCCCATAACCTGAACGGGGATTTCGATCTCGTCCTCGACGAGCGCGGCGGGATCGTAAACGGGCCACGGCTCGTATGCGAGAGTCTTCTCGCCGCCGAGATATTCCCAGAGTTCCTCGCCGAGGTGCGGCGCAAACGGCGCGAGGCAGAGAACGAACTTCTTAAGATATTCCTTGGAGAGAGCTCCCGCCTTCGCGAAATCTTCAGCCTCGTTCATAAAGACCATCATCGCCGAAATTCCGGTATTGAACGCCATCGCCTCGAGATCGTCGCCGACCTTCTTTATCATCGCGTTCAGGCTCTTCGCCTCGGCCTTCGTCAACGCGCGATCCTCGATTTTCGACTCGGTAACGAGACGGTTGGCGCGCTTGAGGAAGCGGTGAACGCCCTCGACGCCCTTTGTGGACCAGGGCTTGACGGCCTGCAGGGGGCCCATGAACATTTCGTAAAGCCGGAGCGAGTCAGCGCCGAAATCGCGGATCACGTCGTCGGGATTGACGACGTTTCTCAAAGACTTCGACATCTTCGCGGGGAACTCGGTAAGTTCCTCCATCTCGCAGCCATCTTCGGCGCCCCACGGCTTACCCTCGCGCCACTCTATTCTGTCCATAGGGATCAGAACGCCACGCTTCGTCTTATACGCCATACCAAGAATCATACCTTGGTTGACGAGACGCTGGAACGGCTCCTTCGTCGGAACGAGCCCGAGATCGAAGAGAACCTTATGCCAGAAACGGGCGTAAAGGAGGTGGAGAACGGCGTGCTCGGCGCCGCCGACGTAAAGATCGACGGGAAGCCACTTCTTCAAAAGTTCTGAGTCGGCGAACGCATTGTCGTTCTCGGGATCGATATACCTTAAGTAGTACCAGCAGCTGCCGGCCCACTGGGGCATCGTGTTCGTCTCGCGGACGCCCTTCTTGCCCGTAACGGGATCGACGACGTTGAGCCATTCGGTCGCCTTGGCGAGCGGAGGCTCGCCCGTGCCCGTAGGCTTATAGTCAGCGAGTTCGGGAAGCGTAAGAGGCAGATCCTCTTCGGAAACAAGGCTCTGGGTGCCGTCTTCCCAATGAATGACGGGGAACGGCTCGCCCCAATAACGCTGGCGCGAGAAGAGCCAGTCGCGGAGCTTGTACTGCGTCTTCGCCTTGCCGACACCCTCTGTCTCGAGCCATGCGATCATCTTCGCCTGGGCATCCTTTACGGAAAGGCCGGTAATAAAGCCAGAGTTGACCATTACACCAGAAGCGATGTCCGTAAAGGCGACATCTGCGGTGTAGGGAACTCTAGATGAGCTAGAAACACTAGATACGCTAGAATCATCCTTCGCAACGACCTGATAAATCGGAAGATCAAAAACCTTCGCGAACTCAAAGTCGCGCTCGTCGTGCGCGGGAACGGCCATAATCGCGCCCGTACCGTAAGTCGCGAGAACATAGTCGGAAATGAAAATCGGCAACTCATCGCCGTTGACGGGATTTACGCCCGCAACGCCGTCGAGACGGACGCCTGTTTTCTCTTTGTTAAGTTCCGTACGCTCCAAATCGCTCTTGGAAGCTGCCTTTTTCTGATATTCGCGCACAGCATCGGCGTTCTTAATCGTACCGTCGGAAAGCCACTTTTCGATAAGCTTATGCTCAGGGGAAAGCACCATGTACGTCGCACCGAAAAGCGTATCGCAGCGCGTCGTGTAAACGGTAATCGTGTCACCCGCCGCCGTGAAATCGACGAGAGCGCCGGTTGATTTCCCGATCCAGTTGCGCTGCATCTCCTTGATGCCCTCGGACCAGTCAAGCTCGTCGAGATCGTTCAAAAGTCTCTCAGCGTACTCAGTGATCTTAAGCATCCACTGGCGCATGGGCTTGCGGATCACGGGATGGTTGCCGCGCTCGGAGCGGCCGTCAATGACCTCTTCGTTCGCGAGCACCGTACCGAGAGCGGGGCACCAGTTGACCGGCACTTCGGCGACGTACGCTAGGCCCTTTTCATAAAGCTTCTCGAAAATCCACTGGGTCCACTTGTAATATTTAGGATCCGTAGTGTTGATTTCGCGGTCCCAGTCATAGCTGAAGCCGAGAGCGCGGATCTGCTCACGGAATCGGTCGACGTTTTTCTTTGTCGTGATCGCGGGGTGGGTACCCGTCTCGACGGCGTACTGTTCGGCGGGAAGACCGAACGCGTCCCAACCCATCGGATGAAGGACGTTGAAGCCCTTCATTCTCTTGTAGCGGCAGAGGATATCAGTAGCCGTATAACCCTCGGGATGGCCGACATGGAGACCGGCGCCCGACGGATACGGGAACATGTCCAGACAATAAAACTTCTCACCCTTGGCGTCGTTATCCGTCTTGAACGTCTTATTCTCAAGCCAATAACGCTGCCACTTCTTCTCTATCTGGGAAAAATTATAATCGCTCATTACTGCAACCGATCCTCGGCATGGGCGGCGATGGCTTTTTCGATAAGCCCGGTAACGTCGTTTCTCGCCGCGGACACGCCGGTCTTGATTGCATAATAAATACCCTTATGGGTAGAATTTCCGTGGGTGATGATAACCGCTCTCGGTACGCCCAACAGCGGTGCGCCGCCGTAAACCTCTGGATCCATCTGCTTTTTAAGCGAGTTGAAAGCAGGTTTGAGCATAAGCGCGCATATCTTGCGGAAAAAGCTCTTCTTCAATTCTGTCTTAAGCCAACCGCCGATGGCCTTGGCGACCGATTCAACAGTTTTTAAAACGACGTTGCCGACAAAACCGTCCGCCACGGCGACATCGAGATTTCCACCGCAAATGTCGTGACCTTCGACATTGCCGACGAAATTGATATCTTTTATCTTCTGAAGCAAAGGATTCGTCTCGTGGATAAGTTCGTTACCCTTGCATTCTTCTGATCCAATTGAAAGAAGACCTACAGAAGGACTTTCACGTCTGAGAACCGTCTTGGAGTAGACGCTGCCCATTATAGCGAACTGTGCGAGCCACTCTGGATGGCAGTCCATGTTGGCGCCGGCATCAAGCAGCAAAAGCGGGCGGCTCGGCGACTTCGTAGGCAACACCATCGCGATCGCCGGGCGCTTAACGCCAGGGATACGACCGAGGTTTAAAATAGCGCTTGTCGCAACCGCTCCGGAATTTCCCGCCGAAACAAAAGCGTCGGCCTTACCTTCCTTCACAAGCCGCATCGCGACATTGATCGAGCAGTCCTTCTTTTTACGAACGGCTTCAACGGGAACATCATCCATCTCCACCTGATCGGGAGCGTGAACAATCTCCAACCTGCCGCTCGAAACGGCCTGATGATACATGGCCTTGCGGTTTTTGGCAAAACGGGCGACTTCTTTCTGAATAGCCTCGGAATTGCCGACAAGAAGAACACTGACGTCATCAAGACTGCATACGGCCTCGATGGCGCCCACGATAATCTGCTTAGGGGCGTAATCGCCCCCCATCGCATCAAGAGCTACCCGCGTCATAGGAAAACCTATTACGGAGAAATACCGCTTATTCAGCGGAGATTACCTTGCGGCCTTTATACGTGCCGCACTTCGGGCACACGCGGTGCGAACGCTTCGCCGCGCCGCACTCGGGGCACGTTGAAACAGATGCGAGGATGGGCTTCTCGAGGGAAGCGACACGCTGACGCTTGCGCATTTTCGAAACACGGTTCTTAGGGCTAGCCATTTCTTTTTCTCCTTTTCTCTACTGTATCTCACTCAACCTTCAATCCGTCGAGCGCGCTCCATCGATCGTCCGCCACATTTGAGGCGTTTTGTATGATCCCAGGACACGATTCATCACACAACGGGAATGTCGGTAAAGCGAGTATTATACACTCTCTTGCTTCATCGGTCAAATCGGCGAACTGATCCTTGGCAGAAACTTCAACCGAAACAATGAAATCTTCGACCTTTACGGTAGTATCGAAATCCTTGCCGCAACGCGAGCAGACAAGGTCAAAATCCTGCTCTAAACGGCCTTTTATTAAAAGTTCCGTACCGAAAAGCTGAGCGAAGATACTGTATCTCATAGGCGCGAAAGACTTGACGAACTCTTCATCGAGATCGACAATGTCTACTTCGCCCTCAAGACGCTCGCCACCCTCGTCGAGTCTAGCGACGTCTATCAGAAATCTTTCTTCACTTTTCGAATTCATAGGCATATTATATCAAAAATTCCCTCATTACAGCAATACAGCGACATTTTTACTTTAAGAGAGCCTGATAATGTGATATAATCCCGACATGAAAATTTCAATCTGCGAAAAATATCCTCAGAATCGCCTTTTCTCATTAGACCTGCTGCGCGGGCTCGATATGATGCTTCTTTTATGCTTCGGCCCCCTCTTAAAGGCCCTTTCTCGAGCGACGGGAGGACTGCCCAAGCCCTTCATGGATCAGCTCAATCATGTAGACTGGACCGGTTTTCGGTTATGGGACCTTATCATGCCGCTTTTCATTTTCATGTGCGGAGCGGCTGTACCCTTCGCGCTCGGCAGGAGACTTGAAAACGGAAAATCCACCGCAGCCTACTGGAAGCACGTCGGAATGCGTTTTGCGTTGCTGTGGTTTTTCGGAATGCTCGTCCAGGGACGCTTTTTCACTTACGATCCCGATCAATTCATGTATTTCAGCAATACGCTCCAGACCATCGCCATCGGATATGTCGCGGCGGCAGGCGTC
>JAGCJE010000273.1 GCA_017648225.1 Kiritimatiellia bacterium
ACACGCTTCTCGAGCGCTCTGACCGTCAGCTGATCGTTGACGCAATCGCGAGCAAGAAGAACGCGCTCCTTCTCGTCGTCGATCGAAAGAAGAACCTTTGCGTGGCCTACCGAGAGGAGTTTCTTCTGAAGAAGCTCCTTAACCTCTTCGGGAAGCTCCAGAAGTCTGACGGCGTTGGCGACGGTAGCGCGCGCCTTTCCGACACGCTCGGCGACCTCCTGTTGCGTGAGCGAAAAAGTATCCTGCAGAGTCTTGTAGCTGTCAGCCTCCTCGATCGGATTGAGATCTTCGCGATTGATGTTCTCGGTAGTCGTCATCGCCGCGGCGGTAAGATCGTCCGCTTCGATGAGCGTTACGCGAATCTTCTTCCAGCCGGCCAGCAAAGCGGCTCTCAGACGACGCTCGCCCGAAATAAGCTCATACTTGCCGTTCGAATTCTTTCTGACCGTCGGAGGGTGGACAAGACCGCTGTTCTTAAGCGACTCAGCGAGCTCTGAAAGTTCTTCGTCCTTGAAATCGCGACGAGGCTGATATGGGCTGCGCTCAATATCAAGAATAGGCAGCTCAAGCGGCTTATCCTGATTTTCTTCAACAGCCGATGCCAGTTTGGCGGGAGCGGCGACCTTGGGTAAAGGAGAGGCCACGGCAGCCTTGGACGGTATTAAAGAATCAAGGCCTCTTCCAAGGCCATGTTTCTTTTCAACGCGTACGGGGGCCTTTTGGGTCCCCGTAGCTTTTTTAAGGAAAGGATTTTTAATCGCCATCGCTTATCAGAAGTAGCCGTTCACGATAGGAAGGAACTTGATCTTGTTCTGAAGAATGATATTGACGATACCGATCTGGAAGCCAGAGGGGCAATCCTCGGTATAGTTGATAAGACCGACTTGAGCGCCATGAAGCTCCTTCGTCATGTTGAAGACGATAGCGAGCTGAAGGCCGTAGGCCGTCTCGGAAAGATTGGCGATACCCGCAACAGCACAACCATGGCTCTTAACCTTAGCAACGTTCGCAAGGCCGGAAACCTGAAGACCGCAGAGCTCTTTCTGGTACGAGGCAAGCAAATTAACGTCAAGACCGGTGAGATTCTCTCTTACGCCGAAGAGGCCGACTTCGGCGCCCCAAACGCTCTTCTCGGTGTAGTTAAGACCGCATGTCGCGCGAAGACCATAGATATCGGCAAAAGAGATATTGGCAAGACCGCCAGCAACGAGACCGATCGTTTCATCGCGGGTAAGAGTCGCCAAACCGCCGAAATCGACGCCGTACATTTTAGGCGCGTCAGAATAGAAGAGATTAAAATCGATACCGAAAACGTCCCAACGGTTGAGACCCCAAGGAAGCTGAACGGGCGTAGCAAGACCGATCGCAACAGGAGTAAAACCGATAACGGAGGACTCGGCTTCTTCCTCGACATCTTGAGCGAAAGCAGGGCAAACAGCAGAAATCGCGAGAGCCGCGACACAAATCTTGAGCATTTTGTTCATTAATTTCTCCTTGAGTTTTGAAAGTGATATTAGTTGATACATATTGTACATTTTTCTGGCCTTAAAAGTCAAGAGGAACCTACCCTATAATCGCTCCGACGGATCGAATCTGACGCCGGACCATGGATAGGCGTTCAATGCGACAAGCGCCTCGCCGGCGAGAAAGAGAGAACCGCACACAAGTACCGCTGCTCCGCCTGTCGACCGAACATCGGCTTTCGCCAGCCGGAGAGCCTCGCTTAACGTGGACGACGTATCGGCGTCGATTCCCTGTGAGCGCATCTTGAGCGTAAGCTCTGACGGCTCCAGCGAACGCGGATTATTCGTTTTGATTGCATACGCCTTTGAAACGAAAGGCGCAAGAATCGACAGCGTTTCACCGACATCCTTGTCGGCGCAAAAGCCAGCGACGAGAATATACTTTTTCTCTGGCAGTTCCTTAAGAGCATTGACCAACGCGCGCGCGGCGGGAGGATTGTGAGCGCCGTCGACAAGAACATTGCCGACCTGTTGGAAACGTCCGGGCCATACGACATTCGAAAAACCGTCATTCAACCGTTCGGCATGCTGAAGATTAAAGAGTTTCCTCTCGCGGATCACCTTCAGCGCGGCGATGACCGTCAATGCGTTTTCGCGATTGAACGATCCCGCCAGAGAATAAGATTCCGGTATCTCCAGTTCAAGCGCCATATCCGGAGCGTAATAAAAGGGAGAGTCGAGTTCCTTGGCGCGTTTTTCTATAATCTCGCGCACTTCGGGAAGATTTTCGCCCAGCACGACAGGCACGCCGCATTTGATTATTCCGGCCTTTTCGACTGCGATTTTTTCTACGGTATCACCGAGCCAGTCGCAGTGATCAAGTCCGATACGCGTTATAACCGTGAGTGCAGGATTACAGACGTTCGTCGCGTCGAGACGCCCGCCGAGGCCCGTTTCCAGAACCGCCGCGTCGACGCCGCTTTCAGCATAAAGCGAAAACGCCACGGCCGTCAACGCCTCGAAAAAAGTGGTTC
>JAGCJE010000274.1 GCA_017648225.1 Kiritimatiellia bacterium
ATTCTAGATGCTCTAGATAGTCTAGAATATCTAGTCTAGCTTATCTAGCGCTTCTAGTCAATCTAGCCCCTCCCCTTAGTCCCTACCCCCTAATTCCTATCCCCTAGCCCCTCTTTCTACCATAAATTGTATATTTGTATATCTATTGTATACAACCTGTAGATATGTTTTTGCATTTTGGGGGTTGCGCAGATACAATATTTAGTGTATGATATTACAGAGTTACGCAACAAAGTGTAGTTTTGCGGTTAAAATGCCGTTTGTAAAACTCTAAACGATTTTATATTATAAAAAAATTAAAAGAAAGAGGCCGAAAATGAAAGAGATGCACATCATCAAGCGAAGCGGCGAGGAAAAGTCGTTCGATATTACGAAAATCGAAAACGCCATCCGCAAGGCATCTCAGGCGGTCGATTACAAGAACGCGCTTTCGGAAGGTCGTATTAAACTTATCGCCGAAGAAGTCGCCGGCGTATGCGAGGCGCGCGATCGCGCGATGACGGTCGAAGAGATTCAGGACGTCGTCGAGACGAAGATTATGGAAATGGGCGCCCATGAGGTCGCCAAGAAGTACATCACCTACCGCTACAAGCAGAATCTTCTCCGTCAGGCCAACACGACCGACCAACAGATCATGTCGCTCATCGAGAGCAACAACGAGGACGTCAAGCAGGAGAACTCCAATAAGAATCCTCGCATCAACTCCGTTCAGCGCGACTATATGGCGGGTGAAGTTTCGAAGGACGTTGCCGCGCGTCTCCTTTTGCCCGCCGACGTCGTTCAGGCGCACAAGGAGGGCATCATCCATTTCCACGATATGGATTATTACGCGCAGCACATGCACAACTGCGATCTTGTGAACCTTGAGGATATGCTTCAGAACGGAACGGTGATTTCGGGCACGATGATCGAAAAGCCGAAGAGCTTCTCGACAGCTTGCAATATCGCGACGCAGATTATCGCCCAGGTCGCTTCGAACCAGTACGGCGGCCAGTCGATTTCGCTTACCCATCTCGCGCCGTTCGTTGAGATTTCGCGCCAGGCGATCCGCAAGGAGCTTCAGGAGGAGTGCGACGAGACGGGTGTTAAGATGAGCGATGAGATGTTCTCGAAGATTGTCGAGAAGCGCGTCAGAAAAGAGATTCAGAAGGGCGTGCAGACGATTCAGTATCAGGTCGTCACTCTCATGACGACCAACGGTCAGGCGCCTTTCGTTACCGTCTTTATGTATCTCGGTGAGGCTGCGAACGACTCCGAGCGCAAGGACCTCGCGCTTATTATCGAAGAGGTGCTCCGCGAGCGCATCAAGGGCGTCAAGAACGAGCAGGGCGTTTACGTGACCCCCGCGTTCCCGAAACTCATCTACGTTCTTGAAGCGCAGAACATCACGGAGGATTCGCCCTACTGGTATCTGACCGAACTTTCGGCGAAGTGCACCGCCAAGCGCATGGTGCCAGACTACATTTCCGAGAAGAAGATGCGCGAGTACAAGCTTTCGACCGGCCAGAGTGTCGGCGAGGGCGACTGCTACACGTGCATGGGCTGCCGCTCGTTCCTTACGCCCGACCGCTCCGAGGGCGGATATGGAAACGTCTCGAACGCTCTCAACTACAAGCCCGGAAAGCCGAAGTTCTACGGACGCTTCAACCAGGGCGTCGTGACGATCAACCTCGTCGACGTCGCGCTTTCAGCCCACGGTGATATCGACAAGTTCTGGAGCATTTTCGACGAACGTTGCGAACTTTGCCACAAGGCGCTGCGTTGTCGTCACGACCGTCTTAAAGGAACCGTTTCCGATGCGGCTCCGATCCTCTGGCAGTACGGTGCGCTCGCTCGTCTCGAAAAGGGCGAGACGATAGACAAGCTTCTTTATGGCGGATACTCCACAATTTCGCTCGGTTACGCTGGTCTTTGGGAGTGTGTTTTCGCGCTGATCGGCAAAAAGCTTACCGAGCCCGATGGCGAGAAACTCGGTCTTGAGATCATGAAGAAGCTTAACGAGTATACCGCGAAGTGGAAGGCCGCCGAGGATATCGACTATTCGCTCTACGGTACGCCCATCGAGTCGACGACATACCGCTTTTCGAAGTGCCTCCAGCAGCGTTTCGGCATCGTCAAGGGCGTCACCGACCGCAACTATATCACGAACTCGTACCATATTCATGTTACCGAGCCGATTGACGCGTTCTCTAAGCTTTCGACAGAGGCGAAATTTCAGCAGCTCTCGCCGGGCGGCGCGATTTCGTATGTCGAAGTTCCAAATATGCAGGACAACCTGCCGGCGGTCCTTTCGATCATGCGCTACATCTACGACAACATCATGTACGCCGAGCTCAACACTAAGAGCGACTACTGCCAGGAGTGCGGGTTCGATGGTGAGATCGAGATCGTCAAGGACGCGAGTGGCAAGCTCATCTGGAAGTGCCCGAAG
Source organism: Kiritimatiellia bacterium (assembly GCA_017648225.1). GTDB lineage: Bacteria > Verrucomicrobiota > Kiritimatiellia > RFP12 > UBA1067 > UBA1067. The sequence continues at coordinate 2,432 of JAGCJE010000274.1, forward strand.
TGCGGCAACACCGACGAGTCGAAGCTCAATGTCGCCCGCCGTACATGCGGCTATATCGGTTCGCAGTTCTGGAACCAGGGCCGCACCCAGGAGATTAAAGAGCGCGTACTTCATGTTGACTAATTAGAAATTAGTCATTAGTCGTTAGTCGTTAGTTATTAGTTGCTAATCACTAACTGCTAACGACTAACAGCTAACAGCAATGAACTACGCATCAATAAGAAAGTGCGATATTGCAAACGGAGAGGGAGTAAGAGTCTCCCTCTTCGTTTCCGGTTGCACTCACCGGTGCAAGGGTTGCTTCAACGAGGAGGCGCAGGATTTCAACTATGGTTCGCCTTTTACCGACGAGACGGAATCTGAGATTTTTGTCGCGCTTGAGCCGACTCATATCGCGGGGCTGACCATCTTGGGCGGCGAGCCTATGGAGCCTTCGAATCAGTCCGCGCTCGCTCCGTTTTTGAGACGGTTCCGCGAGAAGTTCGGCGCGGCGAAAACGCTTTGGATTTATACGGGTTGCACCTTCGAACAACTTAAGGATCCTGCTTCGCGCTGGCGCACCGATGTGACAGATGAGATTCTTTCAATGACAGACGTTCTTGTTGACGGCCCATTCATCGAAGAGCTTAAAGATATTTCACTTCAGTTTCGCGGCAGTTCCAATCAACGTATTTTAAGGTTGCGCGGTTTGTAATACGCTGGAGTTTACCCATTTTTTGAACACGAAAGCGCATTTCACCCTGATAAATAAAGGGTGAAGTGTATTTTACGAAGTGGATTTTGTGGTTTTACATTTATGAGGGGCTATCCGTAGTCGACTTCAAAGAATTCTAAGAAG
>JAGCJE010000275.1 GCA_017648225.1 Kiritimatiellia bacterium
CTTCTTAGAATTCTTTGAAGTCGACTACGGATAGCCCCTCATAAATGTAAAACCACAAAATCCACTTCGTAAAATACACTTCACCCTTTATTTATCAGGGTGAAATGCGCTTTCGTGTTCAAAAAATGGGTAAACTCCAGCAGAGTTGTTTCTGGAATATCCCGACAAAACTTCAGCACCGGCAAAACTTTTTGATATAATTTACATATCAACACCAAGGAATCCGGCGCTATGAGCAATATCGCAAAAAACATTCTCGAAAAAATCGGCGGCTCGCCGCTCGTTGAAATTTCCGGCAAGATCAACACAGGCGGCGCGCGCCTACTCGCGAAGGTCGAATACTTCAACCCCGGCGGAAGCGTTAAAGACCGCATCGCGCTCGCGATGATCGATGCCGCGGAAAAGTCAGGCAGGCTGAAGCCCGGCGCGACCATAATCGAGCCGACGAGCGGCAACACCGGCGTAGGGCTCGCGCTCGTATCGGCCGTAAGAGGCTATCACCTCATTTTAACCATGCCCGAGACGATGAGCGTCGAGCGGCGCAAACTCGCCGCCGCCTACGGAGCCGAAATAGTTCTCACGCCGGGCGACGAGGGAATGAAAGGTGCGATCAACAGAGCCGAAGAGCTGCGCAAGGCCACGCCCGGGGCGGTAATCCTGCAGCAGTTCGAAAACCCCGCGAATCCCGAATTCCATTACCGCGCGACAGGCCCCGAAATATGGACGGCGGCAGACGGTGAAATCGCGGCGTTCGTCGCCGGCGTCGGAACCGGGGGCACAATCACGGGCATCGGAAAATTTCTCAAGGAAATGAATCCTTCGATAAAAATCATCGCCGTCGAACCTGACACGTCCGCCGTTCTTTCCGGCAAGAAGCCGGGGCCTCACAAACTCCAGGGCATCGGTGCGGGATTCATACCGAAAGTGCTCGACGCGAATATTCTCGACGAAACGATCCCGGTATCGGCGGATGACGCGGGCGACATGGCGAGGGCCGCCGCCGCAAAGGACGGACTCTTTGTCGGCATATCCTCGGGCGCAGCCCTTTGGGCGGCGGTGGAACTGTCTAAACGCAAAGAGTTCGCGGGCAAAACCATCGTCACGCTCCTGCCCGACTCTGGAGAGCGCTATCTCTCCACCTGGCTCTTCAACTAATTGCAGCTTATCAGGCTTCGGCCCGTTTATAAACACTGTTCGTTTCGCGATTCTCAAGACCATTTTACCATAAATAGCATTCCGTTCGTTCGCTTCGCTCACGAAGGAATGTAAATTCACTATTGCAATACGACAGCATCGCTTGGCTTAGGGAGTGGTTCAACGAAAAAAATAAGGCGTGCTATGTACCTTCGGACGCTAAAAGAAGTAGACGAAATGCTGTCCAAAGGAGCTATTTATGGAGGGGGTGTGAGTTTTGAGTGCGACTCACGCCCTCCTCCAACTATCACAAACATCATCACAGAAAGGAGATTTTATGACATGCCGCCACGCAAATCAAGGCTTAAGACATCCTATCGGACATACTATGACCCCATCCTTCCGTTGATATGCAAAATCCCCATCTGCTACGAGAACCATCATAAATGACGGCTTCTTCATACGCGTAACGTCAATTCTGCTCGCAACCGCAAGCAAGGAAGCTGCTCCCTTCTCAATCAGCGCATCACCTCCAAGCTTCACCTCAATAAGACCATAGCTCCCGTCGCGCAAATGAACCACGATATCACACTCCAAACCACTTTTGTCTAGATAGTGATACAACTTGCCGTCGATAAGTTCAGCATAAGTACGCAGATCACGAACTACAAGCGTCTCAAACATAAGGCCGAATGTAGGAAGATCATCCATTAACGCCGAAGGAGAGACTCCCATTGACGCTGTGGCAATAGACGGATCAATGAAATAGCGAGTATCACTCGTCCGCACAGGTGTTTTACAACGCAGATTTGGACACCAAGCCTTCATATCTTCCACAACGAATATTTTCTTGAGAGCGCCAACATACGAAACGATTGTATCCTCATTAAACGAATCTGACTCATGCTGGGCTATATCATCGCGAATCACGGTATAGGCCGCTTGAGTTCCCTGAAGTCTAGCGTAACTGTGCATGATTCTGCGAGCCGAATCAGGGTCGCGAGAAACCCCGTCCGGCTTGGAAATATCACTCTCGGTTACCGATTCAATATAGTCATACGATTGATCAAGAGCAATTTTCCCTTCCATACCTACAACAGAAGGCCAACCGCCGCGGCATACCAAAAACGCCAGCTTCTCAAACGAAAGAGACGAATCACCGCCTTCAAATTCCTTTTGCGAAAACAAATCGCTCAATGAAACCGTTCCTGATGATTCGCCAGATTCCCACAAACTCATTGGCCGCATCTTCATCCGGCTGATACGTCCCGTACCGCTATGTTGTATCTCATCTCGCCTTTCATCTGGAACAGTTGACCCCGTCAATATAAAATGCCCGAACCCAGGCGTATGATCAACAGCAAAGCGAACAGCATCCCATAGCTTTGGAGCTATCTGCCATTCGTCCAAAAGGCGGGGTGTCGCCCCCTCCAAAAGCCGACTCGGCTTGAAATCGGCAATCTGCAAATTACGTTTGAGAGAATCCTGATCAGCCATATAAAGGATGCTCTTGGCTATCTGCTCCGCAGTCGTCGTCTTGCCGCACCATTTTGGACCTTCAATCATAACAGCAACTTTGCCAGACAATTTATCGGCC
>JAGCJE010000276.1 GCA_017648225.1 Kiritimatiellia bacterium
ACCGCCATAATTAAGCCCGAACCAGGGCACCAGTGAATTGCAGATTACAACATCAAGCGGAAAGCCGACCTTGCGCAACTCGCTGACAACCCACTCCTGATGCTCTTTATTACCCTCATAAATATAGGGAGCGTGGAACATCGAGTGATTATAGAGCGATTTTAGCTGACCTAAATAATATTCCTTAGCCTTCTTCTCATCACCGAGCGCACGTTTAAGACGCCCGAGATTCGGCATTGCGCCCATGCAGGTATGAAGATAAGGCTTATTGGGCTCAAGATAACCCTTCGGCATAGGAAGCTCAAAAGGAAGAACCTTGACAACCATCGGAATTGTAGCGAGAGTCTTACCCTTGTGAGTAACAGCTACCTTACCCTTATAAAGACCGCTCTTCTGGTTCTTATCGGCATTGATGGTAATAAAGAACTGCTTAAAGGAATCCTTCTCAAGCTTAACGGGCAGAAGCTTATCAGCATCGCAAAATCCTTCGGTATACTGATTAAAGCCGCTCCTGTATGACTCAGCCGTATTAGGAGCCGAAACCCAATAAAACTTATCCTTGCCGTTCTTACGAACGCGGGCATAGTTAGCGGGCTCTTTATCCTTAACGACCTTGATAAGGTTCTCGTCATGGAGCAAAAGTTCCGGCGTAAGTTTAAGGCCCGTATCATCGAAGTAACTGACCCAGCCGTTGCCGTTCTGGAACCAAAGCTTAACTACGCGGATATCGTTATTAAGACCAGGTAAATCGACCTTAAGCTCGACATTATCGAGATCCTTAAACGAGAAAAGCTGAAATGAGCAGGACTCGAACTCGCCCTGGGCCAAAACGCACTTAACAGTACCGTTAAGCTCACCATCATCCGGCCAAGTATCTTCAAGGCGCATAATCTCGCTCATCGCAGGAACTGCGAAATACGCGACATCGCCCTTCTCGCCCGCATCCTTAAGACGCTTGGCGTTAACCTTTTTAAGCGCGCTCGCGCGTTCGCGCTGAGCATTCCAAACGGTATCCTCGACACCAGCCAATGAATTAAGCGGAAGTGCAGTTGAAAGCGTAACCGCTATAGTCGACATTAAAACCGACAAAGATGAGATAGTACTATTTTTCATAATTGCATTTTACTAAATAGCGGCGCTTAAATGCAATGAAAAATATTGTTTTTACGGCGTTCTTGAAGGCTCTTAAAAGAGTCCTCAAGAACGCCGTGATGGTGACTGCTATTTAACGATAAAAGCTTATTCGGCCGTAAAGACATCGTCGAGCCATTCGCGGCGCATATTCTCAACGATGAAGTTGATATTGAGCATCTTCTCGCCGACGGCATCGTAAGTCTCGAGAACCTCGTCCTCGGTCATTGAGGGTTTAATCTTCTTAAGATACGGATTGATCGAATCGACGAGGGGCTTAACCTTAGCGAGATAGAACTTCTGGTCACCGAGCTCAGGGTCAGACCACTTTTCGATATAACCGTTCTCGCGCGGCGAACAAGACGCGTTAAAGATGTTCCTACCCTTAATAAGGAGCTTACGCTTAATAACAGCCATAGCCGCCTTATCAAAGCCAGTAAACTTCATCTCAGCGAACGAGGAGCGCGAGTGAACGGTCGTCGAACCGCCGAGACTGTAACCGCCCTTCATCCAGTTGATAAACTCGACATACCAAGCGGGTGTCTTATCGCTCGGGATCGAAGCGAAGACGAGTTCCCACGGGAATGTAATGAGCGAGGCTACGCCATCATCAAGATATACGGTATCGATTCTAATGTTGTTCCTGTTAGCGCGATGACCCGTAAAGTTATCGTACTGAGTTAAGAACGAAGCATCCATCTTACCCCCTTCTTTAGGCGAGAACATAAGGCAGTGATAAGGTGAATCAATACCCGTAGCGACATAAGACTCAAAGCCAGGAACGCCAGCGAAGCCGTTCTTAACATCATTAATATTATCGAGGAAGAGTCTTAAGACCATTCTTACGCCCTCACCGTCAGCATAGGCGAAGAACTCGGTCGGGCGGAACTTAGCTCCATCATCAACCGTCATCTCGCGCCCAGTAAGCGCCGCGTCAGTTTCGATAAGGAACTTAAGATTGTCGCCGTACTTCAAATTAAGAAGACCCTTCTTAGCCTTGGCGTAAACGGGAGAGTCAACTACGCTCTTAACGTCGCGCGGCGCATCCGCCCACCAAAAGCACTCGGTCTTAACCTGCTTACGAGCGGGAACGACCTTCTCGCGCATAGCGAGAACTTTGCGAAGAGCCTTCTCATTGTGTTTCTTATTAAGCTGTTTAGCGACATCCGAGAGGAACTTCGCGTACTCTACCTTATCGCCCTTCTTGCCAATCGACTCGAGATAATCCTCAGCAATATCATCAGCATCGGAATAATCCTCTACCGCGTCAGTAAGCGCTACATAGCGCTTAGCCTGAACTAAAGCGTTGTCAATGCGCTTTTGAGCGTGGGGATCCTTAACTGTAATGGGATTAGCGATAAATTCTTTAGCGAACTTATATGTGTAAGAGGCGAGGTAGTCGTAATTAGCAGCATAACTAAAGAGCTGCTGGCTAGTAGGACGCCTCTTGTCAGTGCGCTTAATAAAGAATTCAATCAACTCCTTACGACCCTTAACCGTAGCCGTGTAACCTTGGGGATTCCAAGTAACGGCGAGATTATTAAATACAGCGAAAAGCGCGTCGGAATTGGGATTAAGCTTAAGGTTATCGTCAAGCATCTTATCGAGCTTGGCGAACATATCCTTACCGTACGTAGCGTTGCAGAATTTCACATAGTCCGCGGCAAGACCATAGCCATAACCATGAGGAGCCTTAGCCTTGGCAAAAAGAGCGCTAAAATAGGCTTCGTCCTTTTTAGGGGCTTTTTTAGCTGTAGGATCCGCGACTGGCTCTACGCTCGTTATGCGCTTAACCTCAGCGAGTTTCGCCGCGGCTAAATCGCGATCCGCGCCCTGGAGATTAAGATTCTTAATCGGATACTCGACAGCAGCGATCGCCGCGTTCACATCGCGCGTCGCTTCGAGATGACATCTCGCGATCTGGCGGCAGATTTCGATCTTCTCTCTAGGAAGATAAATATCCTTTTGGAGTTCTTCATTGAGTTTCTTAAGCGCGGCGTCTATATCGTTGTGCCAATAGTTGGCGAAGCCGCCCTTAAAGTTCTTTCTTATAAGATCGTCTGTCGACTTCTTAAGCGCCATCCAAGCATTTTGGCTCGCTTTAGCTGGGCTTATCGGCTTTTTAGGCGCGGGAGCGGCTACAACCGCAAGAGCCGTCAATACAGAAAATACAAACATCAACTTTTTCATTTTTGAAACTCCTTTATTCTTACTTACCGAGGGCCTTGCGCATTTCCATAATATAGCGAATCATCTCAAGACGGGCGAGATTTAAATCTACAGACTCGCGATTGAGCATCGCTAAATACATAAGCGACTTCTTAGCGGTAATTCGAGCGTCAACATCACCGTTCTTAAGGCACTCGTCAGCGAGCTGCTTAAGATACGTACCATAGCGGATATCATCACAAGCTTCGCGGAAGCCGGCGTACTGAATCGTCTCCATAAGACCCTGAGAGTTAGCATAAGTTATAACCATCGGGCGATAAAGAACAGCGTAAAGATCGTTAAAATTACCAATAGCGAACTCATAGTTAAACGACATAGTAGCGCCATTAAGCCAGCCTAAGAGACCATGCTGACGACGCGTAAACTGGGGGTTCTCGCTGCCGGTATGCTGACAAGCGTAAAAGCCGAGGTAATCAGCACCGATTTCGCGCCAAGGACGCGTAGACTCGTACATATTGTCAGGGCGAGAGCCAATAGGCTGGAACGAATAAGCGTATCCTCCCTTATAAAGCAATGCTCCGTGACCCGCGCAACCTAAATGAATACCATACTTCTCATATTCGCGGAACATTTCGCGGTGAGCCGTAACGAAGGCCGTACCCTGCTCATCGCCGTGAGGACAAAGCACCGTCGCGCCGGGGAAATGCTTAGAATAATACTCGTGGCACTTTTTAGCGCCCTTCTTAGCGTCCATGACATTCTGCCAGCTCATACGACCGCCGAAGTTAAGCGCGTACCAAGGAACGAGGGGACTACCCATAACTACATCGAGAGGAAATCCGATTTCCTTAAGCATCGGAATGCACCACTCATTGCTGCCGTTAAAGTAAGGAGAGTGGAACATGGAGTGATCATAAAGCGACTGAAGGTGATTTCTGAAATACTTCATAGCCTTCTCTTTATCGCCGCCGAAATTCGAGGTAATGCGACCTAAAGACGGCATTGCGCCCATGCACGAATGAACGTACGAAACCTTAGGATTAAGGTAGCCCTTAGGTAACGGAAGCTCAAAGGGAAGAACCTTAACAGCTAAGGGAACAGTGTGAAGGAGCTTACCCTTGCGAGTAACCTTAACTACACCCTTGTAAACGCCAGGCTTTTGATCCTTAGCAGCCTTAATCGTGAGGAAGAACTGCTTAAAGGAATTCTTCTCGAGTTTTACCGGCTGAAGCTTATCGGCATCAACAAAGCCCTCGTCGTACTGATTAAACGATCCCGCGCCTGATTCAGCAGCACGAGGAGCCGTAATCCATAAGAACTTATCCTTACCGTCCTTGCGAACGCGCGCATAGTTGGCAGGCTCTTCGTCCTTTACGACCTTAATAAGATTTTCATCATGAAGAAGAAGCTCCGGGGTAAGCTTAAGACCAACGTCCTCGAAGTAACTGACCCAACCGTTGCCGTTCTGGAACCAAAGCTTAACGACGCGAAGATCATTCTCAAGCTTAAGATCGACATCAAGCTCAACATTCTCTAAATTCTTAAGCGAGAAAAGCTGGAATGAGCAAGCTTCAAATTCACCCTTGGCGAGAACAGTCTTTACAGTACCGTTGAACTGACCATCTTCAGGCCAAGTATCCTCTAAGCGCATAAGTTCGCTCATCGCGGGAACTGCGAAGTGAACGACATCACCCTCGCCCTTCATAGCCTTAATGCGCTCGGCATTAACCTTCTTAAGCTCCTCAGCGCGCTCACGCTGAGAATGCCAAACGGATCTATCGACTCTAACCTCAGAGTCGGCAAACGCCGCGCACACAGACAACTGCATAAAAAGCGCCGAAAGCGCAACAGTTTTCAACGAACTTACATTCATATACTTTCCTTTAATTTCGAATATCTTTTTGTTTCCGTAAAAAATTTGTCACCTCAAACGCAATCCTATCAAAAACATTTATCAATTTTACTAAAAATAGATGCCTGAATGCAATGAAAACATCTACCTAACCGATTACACCTAATCCCGCAGACTGTTCTTCGTCGAGGAATTATAGTATAATTTCCCTTCACATGGAAAATCTCGTCACAGTCGCGACACAGGTCGCAATTCTTTTCGCTCTCATCGGAGTCGGATTCGTCTGCCGCAGGACGAAACTTCTTAACGATTCGTCCGTAACGGGTCTTATAAACATTCTCCTCATCATCGTTACGCCTTGTCTCGTCATCGATGTCTTTCAGCGGCCCTTCGACCCCGCAAAAATGCGGGCGCTTTCGATCGCATTCGCCGTTTCGTTTGCCGCCCACTTTATAATGATCGCTCTCGCCTCGGCATTTTTCCGTCGCGGCGACGACAGGACGCGGACCGTATTCAAATGCGCGACGGTATTTTCAAACGCCGGTTTTATGGGAATTCCTCTCGAGCAGGCGATTCTCGGAGACGAGGGCGTTTTCTTCGGAATCGTTTATGTCGTCATATTCAATCTTATGATCTGGAGCTGGGGTCTTAAAACGATGGGCGGGGGAAGCGGATGGAGAAAGATACTCGTCAATCCGGGCACCGTCGGTCTTTTAGCCGGCTTTCCCCTTTTCCTCTGCTCCGTGAAACTTCCCGAGGTCGTCGGAAAGCCTATCCACATGCTTTCAATGCTGAATACTCCCATACCGATGATAGTCATCGGCTATTATCTCGCAGGATCAAGATTTACGCGCGTCTTCCGAGAACCGGGCGCCTGGACCGCCGGATTCATGCGCCTTATAGTATGCCCGCTCATTCTTATCGCGAGCTTTTATCCGTTCCGGCACGATCTCGACAGAATGATGATGCTCGCGCTCGTCACGGCGGCTTCCGCGCCTGTAGCGGCGATGGTCTCGATGTTCGCCGCAAAATACGGTCGCGATGCCGAGGTTTCGGCCGGACTCGTTAGCGCCACGACGCTTTTAAGCATATTGACGATGCCTCCCATCATCGCGCTCGCCATGGCCGTATTATAAAAACGCTTCCGGCGACGACCCAGAACAAAAGGAAACATGCGCATCATCCCTCTCCTTTATGGTATAATATTAAAATATGGACAGAACCGTTTATTTAGACAACAACGCAACAACACGCATCGCGCCGGAAGTAAGGGACGTGATGCTCCCCTTTTTCGGCGAACTTTACGGAAATCCGAGCTCTATGCACGCCTTCGGCGGTCAGGTCGCGAAATATATCGACCGCGCGCGCGAAGAGGTAGCCAGATTCATCAACGCTTCGCCCGAAGAGATAATCTTCACGTCATGCGCGACCGAGTCCGACAACGCGGCGATAAGAGGCTACGCCGATTTCCACGGTCGCGAGACTAAAATCATAACCTCAGCCGTTGAGCATCCCGCCGTTCTCCAGCCATGCCGCAGATTGAAGGCGCTCGGCCACGAGGTCGTCGAACTCGGCGTCGACGGCTTCGGGCGACTCAACCTAGAACAGCTTCGCGAAGAACTTAAAGGCACCAAGAAAGCCCTTGTTACGATAATGTGGGCGAACAACGAAACCGGCACGGTCTTCCCGATTGAAAAAATCGCCGAAATCTGCAAAGAGTACGGCGCGACTCTCCATACCGACGCCGTTCAGATAGCGGGAAAGGCGAAGGTCGACGTTAAAGCGGCCGGTGTAGATATGCTTTCGATGTCGGGCCACAAGTTCCACGCGCCAAAGGGCATCGGTTTTCTCTATGTCAAGAAAGGCACTCTCCTTAAGCCGTTCATGCTCGGCGGTCATCAGGAAGCGGGTCGCCGTGCGGGTACGGAGAATGTTCCTTATATCCTCGGCCTCGCCAAGGCGTGTGAACTCGCCCGTCTCGGAATGGACGAAGAAAACGAGAAAATCGCCAAAATGCGCGACAGGCTCGAGGCGGGAATTCTCGCCGCATGCCCGAACGTGCGCATAAACGGCGATAAGGAAAACAGACTCTCGAACACGCTCAACGTCAGCTTCGAATACATCGAAGGCGAGGCCATAGCATACAGCCTTTCGGATCTCGGAATCTGTATCTCTACGGGTTCGGCGTGCGCGTCAGGTTCGCTCGATCCGAGTCATGTGATTCGCGCGATGGGAGTACCCTTCACGGCAGTCCACGGTTCGGTAAGATTCTCGCTTTCGCGCTACAATACAGAACGCGACATCGACTACGTTCTCGAAAAACTGCCGCCCGTCATCAGGCATCTGAGGGATCTCTCCCCATTCGGCCCTGATATGGATCCGACAACCTTCCAATAACCTAGACGAATATGATAAAGATTTTTCTTCTTATCGCTCTTACGACAATCGCTGCGTTCACCGACGGTTGCCGCCGCGAGGACTTTCGCGAGCATGTGTTCGAAATTCCAGGAATGACGCCTGAGAACACAACCACCATCAAAGAGGCCGTCTCCACATACTCCGGAGTCGACATGAAGTCGCTCGAATTCAATCTGGAGAAAAAGACGCTGAAAGTCCGCTTCGATTCGATGAAAGTCGCCCAGACGAACATCAGGATGGCGATTGAAGAAAAAGGAATCGCCGTAAAACATCCCGAAAAGAACGACGCTCCCGCCGGTTACATAAACGAACGCGATAAAGAAGTGAAATAGGATTCAAACCCGTGAACAAACTCTTCATAATCGACCTGATGCCCTTTCTTTACAAGGGGCATTTCGTTTTTTTAAAGAATCCGCGAATGACGGCTGGCGGAATAAACACCTCCGCGCTGCTCGGTCTCGTGAACGGGCTTACGACGATTTTAAAGCGCGAGAAACCGACTCACGCGGTTCTGGCGATGGATCCTGGCGGCCCTACGTTCCGCCACGAAGCGTACGCACCCTACAAGGCCCAGCGCCAGAAGATGCCTGAAGATCTCGCCGCATCTATTCCGTACGCCTTTGAACTCGCAGAGGCTCTTAAAATCCCCGTGGTGCGCGTCGACGGATTCGAGGCCGACGATGTCATGGGCACACTCGCAGTAAAAGGCGCCGAGGTCGGTTTTGACGTTTATATGGCGACTCCCGACAAGGACGCCGCCCAGATCGTACGGCCCGGGATTAAACTTTACCGCCCGGCGCGCTCCGGCGACGCGGCCGAAATATACGACGAAAAAGGCGTAACCGACAAGTGGGGTTTCACTTCACCTCTCCAGATGATTGACTATCTCGCCCTCGCTGGCGATGCTTCAGACAATATCCCCGGCATACGCGGCGTCGGCGAAAAAACCGCGACCGATCTCCTGCAGCGCTTCGGTAGCGTCGAGGGAATAATCGAGAATGTCGGAAAGCTTAAAGGCAAGCTCGCCGAAAAAGTTTTCAACGGGCGCGAAGACGCAAAAATCTCAAAATTTCTCACGACCATCCGCACCGACGTTCCGATCGAACCGAACTGGGAAGAATACAGACTGAACGGCATAGACAAGGAGAAACTCGCCGCCGTCTGCGCGAAATTCGAACTCAACCGTCTCGCCAAAGATTTCCTCGGCGAAGGAGCCTCCGCAGCGATTGAAGAATCCCGTGCGAAGGATGCAGCCAATCTGACGGATATCTCCTCCGTACCTCACGACTACAGACTCGTCAACACAGAGAGCGAAGCGCGCGCGCTTTTCGATGAACTGATGAAAGCCGACGTCATCGCCTTCGACACCGAAACCGCCGCGTTCGACGGCCACGGTCCGACCGAAGCTCATTTCTGCAAAATGGTCGGCTTTTCCTTCGCGACGGCACCCGGAAAGGCTTGGTATGTGACAGCCGACTGGATTGATGTTTTCAGGCCCCTTTTCGCCGATCCGTCGAAAACGTTCATCGGCCACAACGTGAAGTTCGACCGCAGCGTGCTCTTAAGATACGGCATCGGTTTCGCGTCGACTCCGCGCGATACGCTTTTAGAACACTACTGTCTCGACGCCGCCGCCCGTCACGGGATGGACGCGCTCGCAGAACAGTATCTTTCATACAGGCCCATCCCGATCGAATCGCTTATCGGTGCTAAAGAACGCGGCAAAGAGCAGCTTTCAATGGCGGCATTGAAGCCGGAAGAGATTCTCGATTACGCGGCCGAGGACGCCGACGTGACGTTGAGACTTGACGCAGTGCTGAGAAAAGCGGCCGATGAGTCAGGCGCGTTAAAGGCTCTCGATACCGCCGAAGAGCCTCTCGTCAAGGTTCTGATTGATATGGAGCGCGAAGGCGTAAAAATCGACGTCGCCGCGCTTAAGGAATACGCGCGTGAACTCGACCGCGAAATTCTCGCCCTTCTGACCGATATCCTTTCGTACGCCGACGCCGGATTCAATCCCGACAGCCCCAAGCAGCTCGGCGCGCTTCTCTTTGAAAAGCTCGCTCTTCCGACGGACGGGATTAAAAAGACTTCGATGGGTAATTATTCGACCGACGAAAAAACGCTCTCGAAACTCGCGTCCGCACATCCGATCATTCCGAAGATTCTTGAATACCGCGCCTGCACGAAACTCAAATCGACTTACGTTGACAAGCTCCCTACGCTCATCGACGAAAATAACCGCGTCCATACGACATACGCTCAGGCGTTTACAGAAACAGGCCGCTTAAGCTCTTCGGATCCCAACCTACAGAACATCCCTGTAAGGACTTCACGCGGGAAGCTGATCAGAAAGGCGTTCGTGCCGCGCGACGAAAAACACGTTCTCGTTTCAGCCGACTATTCTCAGATCGAGCTTAGGCTCATGGCGGCTTTCTCCGCCGACAAGGCGATGCTTGAAGCGTTCAGAAACGGCGAGGACATCCACCGCGACACAGCCGCGAGGGTTTACGACGTGATGCCCGCGTTCGTCACTGACGAGCAGAGATCATTCTGCAAGATGGTCAACTTCGGTATCATCTACGGCATTTCGGCTTTCGGCCTTTCGCAGCGCCTTAAAATTTCCCGCGCTGAGGCTGCGAAACTGATCGACACGTATTTCAAACTCTATCCGAAAATCAAGGAATACATGGATAGGTCTATCGCGACCGCTCGCGAAAAAGGTTACGCGACGACTATTCTCGGACGCAGACGCACCTTGAGGGACATCAACTCGCGCAACGCGACGGCACGCCAGACGGCGGAGCGCGATGCGATAAATACGCCGATACAGGGCTCTGCCGCAGATCTCATAAAGGTCGCGATGGTCAACGTCGAGCGCGCTATTTCCGCAGCGGGATTAAGATCTAAGATGGTTCTTCAGATTCACGACGAACTCGTTTTCGACGCGCCGATCGATGAGGTCGACGATCTGAAAGCGATCATAAGGCGCGAGATGACTTCAGCCATCGACTTCGGAGTTCCGCTCGATGTCGATATCGGCGTCGGCCGGAACTGGCTCGAGGCGCACTAAAGCGACAACTGTTTATTCCTAATTGATTCGCTTAACTTACGATTCACGCGATTATATTACGCATGATTTAATCTCGTTTATTTTATTTCGCTTTCGAATGTGATTTTTTCCACTCTTCCCCTAAATCATGAAGCGATTTATTAAACCACTCCGCCCAAAAAGTCTCTTCGTTGTATTTGCCTTTATGACAAACCCTGTTAAGCTCCTTGACAGTCCCGGGACGCATCTTCTCGACAAAATTAATAAAGTTCGCTGAAATACGATAGCTGTCGCTGTACTTTATTTTCGCAGGATTGAAAACTGTTCTGTCGGTATTCGGTTCGCACACATAAAATCTTACATAATCGGCTATACCCTCACAAATCCAACCTGGAGTTTTACGATAGCCGTTTTGCGCGACGTGAACAAGTTCATGAACGACACATCCGACGTCATTGGGATACTTTACGATCCAATCGCGTTTAACGACAATCTTAGATCCAGAGCAGTATGCCGGCGGATTTATATCCTTTTTAAACGTAATCGTGACTTTTTTAGGTGCAACATCTTCGGCATCAAGCGTCTTTACGATTTTAGGATAGCTTTTCTTTACCACATCAACAAGCCTGTTAATAGTCCAGTCGTAAAGTTCGGGAGCTTCAGATAAATCAAAAGTATATTCGTACGAGCCATTCCCGTCGGTCACGGAAAAGACATCAGGCTTCTTTTCGGCTTTTTCAACCGCTTCATTGAAAATGAGAGTAGACGAAATAGGGAAATGATCGCTCGGAAACAGCTTTTTGCCCGGACGCGGCAAACTCAGCGTCCTGTAATCGAGAACTCTCGTTCCCTCGCTCACATAAATAAAATCAATTCGCTTAAGCTTTGAGAGGTCGCCGGGAATATCTCTCTTTCCGAACTTCTTCTTGAGAGCCTCGCCGATCGTCATCTCATCGTCGAACCATCCCCAAAACGTAAACGTTCTCCAAGAGCCTTGCGGAGGCGTTTCAGAAAGATAAAGAGCGTCTTTAAGAATCTTTTTCACCTCCATCGAAGGTTTGTCGTGTTCAAAACAGTTATGATCACCTACCAGAACGACCGGCGCCCCGTTGCCGAATTCCTTCATGCGTTCGATAATGAGGAGCATTCCCTTTATCCGGGCCTCTTCACCTCTGTGATCGGTATGGCAATTAGCGAACGAAAACCTTTTACCAGTTTTTACGTCATTTAACACGGCGTACGAGCATACGCGGGGCATTGCCGCGTCCCACCCTTTGCTGCCGGGCTTATCAGGCGTTTCTGAAAGCCAGAACGTTCCCATCTTAACCATGTTAAAGCGACTCTTTCTAAACGCGACGGGCGACGATTCACCGCTCTTTCTATTTGAATTACGCCCGTCGCCGACAAAAGTGTAATCGGCAAAGCGCTCCTCAAGCCATTTGCGCTGATCGGGCAAAACCTCCTGGAAACCGATCACATCCGGATTTTCATTTTCAATCACCCTGGCGAGATCATCTTTCCGCCCTTCCCAGTTATTGTCGGGAGACTTTCTGTCTCCGGCGGAATTGCGGATATTGTAGCTCATGACGCGAACCGCTGGCTCTTTGGCCTGAGCGCGCGTTATGTCCAACATTCTATGCAGCTTTTTCGCGTCTTCGGCAAAGGCTCCCGCAGCGACAAGCGCTGCGACACAACAGGCAATCATCTTCTTAATATTCATATTCTTATGCCTCCATTTTTAAATCAGCATTTTTTGCGCCCAGCGACCAGAATGCAGACGACGGACAGTGCCGCCATCGCAATCCAGAATATCGCCAGATAATCCAGCGTATAGCCGTTACCGAAAGAAATCCCCTTAAGTACGGCAGAGCCGTCATCGGCGCGGTCGATAAGGTAGCCGGAAATTATCGACTGCATCCCGGCGCCGATATAATTACCCATGCCCGCTATCCCAAGAGCCGCGCCCGCAGCGCATTTAGGGACATAATCTACCGCCATCAAACCTCCGACAAACGTAAGAAGAATCCCGACCGCGAATCCGAAAAAGATCATCGCGATTACATCAACCCAGACGTGACATCCCGGGACCAGCATAAAGAGCGAAAGCCCCGCGACGTTAAGTAGCCCCGCCGCGATGGCGAGCTCCTTTCGGCTCGACCTGAAAAATCTGTCGGAGATTATACCTGAAATTCCCGATGAGACCGCACCTACGATCGAATTGATGGAGACGATTGTCGCGGCCCCCGCTTCAGAGTAGCCCTTTTTCACCTGTAGAAAGAACATACCCCAATCGATGACGGCGTAACGGCTGGCGGCGAAAAATCCTCCTGCAAGCGCGATCAGCCACACCGCGGAAGAAGTAAGCGCGATTCTCTGCCCCTTGGCGGTATCGACCTTCGCTTCAACGGCGTCGACGGGAACGGGCGGTAACCCCTCATCTTCGGGAGAATTGCCGAAAAAGAAATACGCCGCCGCGATACCGACCAGACCGAACGCCGCCGCTCCCCAGAAGCAGCTCTTCCACGCCCACGACGGACCGTACATTCCAGCCACGAGAACAACAAGTCCCGCCGAAAGAATGTACGCCATAACCTCTCCGAGATTATTCGAGCAGCTCCATATTCCGTAATAGGTGCCGCGCTTTTCCTTAGGCCACCAGCGAGCGAGCGCCACGACACATGACGGCGAACCGGCGGCCTGGGCGAAACCATTCACAAACCATACGATCGCGAGCATCAGAGCGGGCACGTGAAATCCGACGACGAGATTAGCGAGCGCCGAAACGAAAAGCCCGAGCATTATGTACTTCTTTACGTTCACACGATCTGCGATAAACCCGTTTACGACCTTTCCTATCGCATACGCGAAAAGCATCGATGAGCCGACATAGCCTATTTCCGCAGGCGTATAGGCCCCCTCTTCGATCATCCCTTTTTTAGACGCTGAAAACGCCAAACGGCATACGTAATAAATCGCATAAACAAACAACATCGCTGAGACCTGGCGAATGCGTGCGAATTTATATTTACGTTCTATGTTATTCATATAATTAAAAAATAGTGTTTAAGATTATTTTAACACATTATTAAAAGCAGGAGAAGCACAAGCTATTGCAAATTCCTGTCATGCCCAATTGCAAAAAACTGTCACGGGGAATGAGGGGTTAGTGGATGTGAAGGTTTAAGGTGAAGGTGAAGAGAGGTAACTACAATGGGGACAATCCCCTTTACTGGTTAACTGGTTCCCCTCATTTTCCTTCACTTCTCACGCCTGGGGGACAGGCCCCCTCGCCACTTCGAGAGGCTTTTCTGGTACGGTAACAGTGAGTTTATAAAGTCCATTCGTAAGATTAACGCCGACTTGATCGTCAACCCACTCGGAATAACCAACCGAAAGTATCTCGTTACTGTTTGTGAAGTTCGCCGCGACCCATTCGTTATCTTGACCAAAGCCGTTATGCTCGAACGGCAACTGACGCGGAATTAGCTGCTCAACGCCATTTGTGGCGACGAGGATATCGCCGCTTCTTCGGAGCTCAATTCGCCCGTTTATAACACTGTTCGTTTCGCGATTCACAAGACCATTATACCATAAAAGTCATTCCATTCGTTCGCTTAGCTCACGAAGGAATGCAAATTCACTATTGCAATACGACAACATCGCAATCTTCACATTTTTAAAAATGTGAAGGTAAATATCACCTTACGATAATATAAAACCTGCCATTCGATTGATTGACATTCAAACGTCTGAAACAATGCCCTTTGCCGCGAGATATAATTTTGAAATGCGTCCAACTGCGTTTGAAAACGAACATATCAGAAGGAAGTTGTGCAAATATAGGTTGCCCGTTCAACCAGACATTTATTCTCTTTGAATCGAGATTCTTAGGCATCCAAGCGTTCCATTTAAACTCGCTGTCGCCTGACGACTCGCCATAAATATATTTATTCCCATTTTTGGGATCAACAATCTGCCATACACCGCATTCACATCCAACAACAAGCTCCGTTTCTTTCCGCGAAATATCACCATCTAAATCAGTGTCAGTTCCAAAGGCGACTTCAACGACATTACTCGAAGTAGAAAAGAGAGAAAGCGTAAACTCCATCTCGCTCATATCCGGCGAAGTCGCCAAAACGACATTCGTCGACACCTCGCAATCTAAATGTTCAACCGGAGGCAACGAGCCGAGATTTAAGGTCGCAGCGAATAGAAACGCACCTATCATTCTCCCTCCTTAGGTTGCGCGTCGCGTTGTGCTGCATCATAAATTTGAGCTGGCAAACCTGTTAATCCTGGCTTGCGAAGTCGAGCAAGATTATCACGACGTTGCTGACTATGACGATACGAAGGATTTAATCTGCAGGTAACTTCATCTACATACAAAGGACTATCTACCTCGCAAGTTGCACGATCAAGAAAAAATGCTGCGATATTAGAACGTATCAGAGCACTATTTACATAACTATTTGTATATTCTACATTGCACATATCTGCTAATGAGACATATGTCAATCCCCTCAACCCTTGAGAAAACACAGTTTTATTTGTCACAATCTCATTAGCTAGCGGTATAAGCAGATTTGTCAATTTTGTTTTTTCCAACATAATTCTCATCGCATATTCTTGAGCATAATCTTTTTTGTTATACATTATACTTCTTAAATACGGATAATCATTAGTCGTCCCATACCCCCC
>JAGCJE010000277.1 GCA_017648225.1 Kiritimatiellia bacterium
AATTGCGCCAGCTTTGCACGGCGGTATTTGCGCTTCTTTATGATAATCGCGATTTTCTTTGTGTAATTATCGATTTTCTAAGTGAGTATCAACGCAAGGGCAAGGTTCCGATCGAGAACATCATGCGCCATACCGTCGGTATGAGGCGGATTATTCATTCGTTGGTCGTCGAGGGTAAGCATAAGGGTGAATTTAACTCTGCTCTCAACATCAATTCGGCGACATCGCTCGTATATTCGCTTTTTGAGGCGGCGATTCTGAGAATTACGATTTCCGGCGGCGCTAAGATTTCCGATTCGATAGATTCGTTAGATACGCTTCTTTTTACTTTCAAGGCGAAAGTCCATTGAAAGGATTTAAGGCGTGAACGTCTGGATTGTAAATCCTTTCGACAATCTGCCTTTGGAAGGGTATCGTCCGATGCGTTTTTGGCTTATGGCCGAAGCGTTTCGCAAGGCGGGGCATAAGGTTGTTTATTGGACGAGTGAGTTTTCCCATGCGAATAAAAAAAAGCGTGTTCTTGATTCCGGAGTCGAAGCGCCGTTCGATATCGAGCTAATAGAAACGGAGCCGTATTTTAAGAATGTTTCCTTAAGACGCTTAAAGTCCCACCGCAAACTCGCAAAAACTTTTTTAAAGGTGGCCCGCGAGGCGATTCGAAACGGTCGCTGTAAGGCGCCTGATCTTATAATCGCGAGCTCTCCGCCTTTAGGACTGGTCGACGCGTCTCATACGATAGCCTCTGAAACGGGGGCCAAGGTTATTGTCGATATCATGGACGCGTGGCCCGAGACGTTTGAGCGCGTGGTGCCGAGATTCCTTCTTTGGCCGTTGAGACGATTGGCGAGGCGCAATTATTTAAGGGCGGCCGCGATTACAACCGTTGCCGATAATTATGTAGAACTCGCGCGTTCGTATAGATTTTCTAAAGATATCCGCCGATTTTACCACGGCATAACTAAAGGGGACAGTCCCCATCCCTCAACGGGGACAGTCCCCCTGCGTATAGTCTATGCGGGTAACATGGGCAGGAGCTACGACCTGGCGACGGCCGTCGAGGCCGTAGGGGAGTTGGGCGCTTTGGCCACCTTGGATATTGCGGGTAAGGGTGAGCAGGAAGCGTCTCTCAAGGCGCTTGTCGAGAAAAAGGGCATTAAGGGCGTCAGATTTCATGGGTATTTGAGCGAGGCGGAACTTGAGGAACTTCTAAACGATAGCGATATCGGCCTTGTCCCTATGGATCCGTCGAGTTGTGTCGGGATACCCTATAAACTGGCGGATTACGTAAAGAGTTCTCTCGCTGTAGTCAGTTCGCTGGGTGGCGAAAGCGCGAGACTCTTGAAGGAATACGGCGCGGGAGTGCCATATTCGTTCGGCGACCCGGCATCTTTGGTTGAGGCCGTTAAGTCTCTTCGTTCCCGCCTTGCTGAAATGCGTCGTGCGTCGTCGAAGATGCTCGACGAACAGTTTGATTCCTGCAGAATCTACGACTCTTATGTTGATTTTGCCGCGCATGTCTTTTCGAAGTGAGCGGATGAGGGATGAGATTGCCGGCACGGAAGGGCGGCGTTCCGGCAACTTACGGGATTACTGACGGATCATTTTTCCGTTCGTTCAAGGTTAAATTTGGTATAATGTGGCATATATTAACGTCATGCGATGTAAACGTTATCGGAAAACAATAAAATGACATTGACAGATACAGTAAGGGCGGCGTTCGAAGCCGCGTTTCCCGGCGAGAATTTCGCCGCGTTGAGAGTTGTTCCCGCGACCGACCCTAAGTTCGGCGACTACCAGTGCAACGATGCGCTCAAGATCGCGAAAAAGGTCGGCCTTAACCCCCGCGAGGCTGCGGCGAAAGTCGTTGAAGCTCTCGACAGGTCCTGCTTTGAGAAAGTCGAGGTCGCAGGTCCCGGATTTCTCAATCTCACCGTGAGCGGCGGGTGGCTCGCTAAGCGCCTCGCCGAACTGGCCGCAGCCGACAGAACGGGGATCCCCCAGTCCGGCGCGGGCAAGAAAATCGTGATCGACTATTCCTCTCCCAACGCAGCCAAGCAGATGCATATCGGCCATATCCGCTCGACAGTGATCGGTAACGCCATCGACCGCATCTTCCGCGCGCTCGGCTACGACGTCATCGCCGACAACCACCTCGGCGACTGGGGCACCCAGTTCGGCATTCTCATCAAGGGCTACCGCGAGTGCCTCACGCAGGAGGAGCGCGACAACCTCACCGTCGCCAACCTCGAGAAGTGTTATGTCCTTTCCGCCGCGAAGGCGAAGGAGGAGGACGGAGTCTGGAAGGACGCGTGCC
>JAGCJE010000278.1 GCA_017648225.1 Kiritimatiellia bacterium
AATCCGCCACTCTCACACCTCAGTATTGCTACCTCGGTGATCCCGTTCGACTTGCATGCCTAATCCACGCTGCCAGCGTTCGTTCTGAGCCAGAATCAAACTCTCAGAAAAAGAAAGTTTTTTTGTGAAGCCCTCTTGGGGCTTCGGCACCCCTGCTAGCGCATCGCCTTGCGGCGACAGCTTCGCTGGGGGATACCCTCACACAAACAATTACTGTTCCGTGTCTCTTCCGAAGGTTCGTATTTCATTTTTAACGAACCGTCAAGAGTCACGTCTCAAGCATCTATTCTCAAAGATCGATGTCCACCCTTTCGGGCGAACGGTTGGATAGTTTATCAAATCTTATCTCAGCGCGCAAGGGGGTATTTTAAATTTTTTTCATTACCCGTTTACGCCGTTTCCGAAGAGCGCGAAATCGGCTTTGAGCGGATCTGTCGGGAAAACCATCTTCATCTTCTCGGTCAACTTTAGGGCCGCCGACATCGACGCGACTTTGGATTTTACAAGTCCAAGCTTCTTCGCCTGAGAAAGAACATGCGTATCAAGCGGAACTATAAGAGTCTCTTTAGAAATGAAACGGGACCAGAGCCCCAGGTCTACGCACGAATCGTCGCGCACCATCCAGCGAAGAAACATACAGACTCTCTTGCATGCCGAACGCGGATTTTTAGGCACGACGGAATACTCTCCGGCGCAACGCGAAAAAAGTTCCACTATTTTCACGACCGCCGCGTGCGCATCGCGTACGCCGCCGTTTTCAAGGCACTCGCCGAGCGACCCGCATTCGTTCATGATGTCGCGGTAGACGCAGAAAAACGCGTTCATCGTCTCTTCGCTGAAAAATCTGTAGAACGGTTTCTTCGAATCCGCAGGGAACGAATCCTTAAACCGCCCGCTTCTAATCCAACCGTCGACATCTCCGCCGGAAAGTTCAACGATGCGCGCGATCTTCGGCAGGAACTGCTTTCGCGATCCGAAACTTAAACCCGCCGCGACAAAAGCAACCGCCTCACGGTTCCTTTCTCCGTTCACCAGATGCATGAACTGCGAAGGATCGTCCTTCAGAAACGATTCGTTTTCATGGCGTTCGGCGGACGATATCAAAAACTCTTTTACTTCGCTTTTCAAACGGGTCTTCCGATAAGTATCTGCGGATGAGCCTCAAGAATCTCGAGCCTTACCTTATCGCCCGGAGCCGGCGAGACGGAACAATCCGCGGGCTTGTCCCAGACGACGATTCTGTTGCCGCCGTCGCGTCCGGAAAACCTGTCAGCCTTACGCTTCGAGGGACCTTCAAAAAGAACTTCACGTACCGTTCCGACGAGCCTGTCGTTGCGCTTTTGTCCGCGCAGCTCCTGATCGGCGAGAAGCACCTGATCGCGGCGTTCCTTCTCCTCCTTCGGAACATCGTCCTCCAGAGCCGCCGAACGCGTTCCGGGACGCGGCGAATACTTGAAGACAAAAGCGTTGTCAAAGCCCGCCTCCTCCATAAGAGATCGGGTCGCCTCGAAATCCTCCGCCGTCTCTCCGGGATAGCCGACGATCACGTCCGTCGTAACCGCGAACTCCGGATCGAACTCGCGCAGCTTCGCGACCGCGGCGAGATATTCCGCGCGCGTGTAGCGGCGGCCCATCTCGGCCAGAACGCGATCGCTTCCCGATTGCACGGGGAGATGCAGATGGCGGCACACCTTCGGGCATTCTCTGTAAACCCGGATAAGCTCGTCCGTGCAGCCTTTAGGATGAGCGCTCGTAAAACGGATGCGCTCAAGACCGTCGATTTCGTTAAGAGCCCTCAGAAGACGGGGGAAGGCCTCACCCTCGTCGTCGTCCCAGGCCGTGTTTCTGATTCCGTATCTTAAAACGCTCTGCCCGAGAAGACAGACTTCCTTAACGCCGCGTTTAGCCAAAGCCGCGACCTCGGCGACAACCTCTTTCGCGGGCCTTGAATATTCATGACCGCGCACATCGGGAACTATGCAATAGCTGCAGCGGTTGTCGCAGCCGAGAAGAACGGTCACAAAGGACTGCCAGCCGGTATCAACGTGGGCGTCCATCCCTACAGGCACGACATCCTCGCCAAGTTCAAGAACGGGATATCTGCCTTCGCTTACAATCCTGGGGATGAGCCCGAATGCGCGCGGCCCCACTGCGAAATGAAGCTTAGGCAAGCGCTTGAAAATATCTTCGCCCATGCGCTTGACCGCGCATCCCATCATGCCGGTAATCTTACCCGCGGCGATCATGTTGCCGGATTTGCCGACGGCCTTTTCCTCGGCTTTCTGACGCACCGTGCAGCTGTTGATGATAACAACCTCAGCGTCGTCTTCGCTCGCCGCCTTCTCGTGACCTGCGGCGATCATAAGCGACTCAACCGCCTCGGAGTCGCGGACATTCATCTGGCAACCGTAAGTGTGTATATAAAATTTCATCTTCAGCGATCCGGCCGTTCTCTCTTAGTCTTAAAATATTCTCGCAAATAATATTCGCGCATATAATATTTCCGCATAACGCCCGCGGCGAGCTTTTCGGATCCGTCAGGAGCGAAAAGGCCCTTGCGGTTGTACCCGTCCTGCACACCGGCCAGCGGACGGCGAGGCGAGCGGAAATCGTTAAGAATCCAAGGACAGGTGCCGGAAAGATTCTTAATTCTTCCGAACATCTTCACGTTCTTCTCATAGATATCCTTCTGCATCTCCTCGCTCCAACGGTCCTTAACTCCGCCGTGACGCCCGGCGACAGCTCCGCCGCCGAACTCGGAAATGATAACGGGCTTATCGAACGGAATACGCCAAAGCGCGTTCGGGATATCTTTAGGCTGAACATACCAACCGAAATATTCATTGAACGAGATAATATCAACCTCGGTATTAAGCTCATCCTTGATGGTGTAAGTGCCGTCTTCAAGATAGGTTACCTCCATCGCCATCGAAATAAGACGCGTCGAATCGAGAGAACGCGCCTTTTGGGCGAGGCGCTTTAAAAACTCGTTACGTTTTTTAGACGGCACCGTCTCGTTCGCGATCGACCAGATAATGACGTTCGCGCGGCGGACATCGCGGCCGATCATCTCCTTAAGCTGACTCTCGGCGCTCGCGTACGTGGCGGAGTTATTCCAGTCGATCATCCAGTAAAGCGGAATCTCGCTCCAAACGAGAAGCCCCGCCTTTTCGCACTCCTTGACCATCATCTCAATATGCGGATAATGGGCAAGACGCACGAAATTGCAGCCGAGCGATTTAGCGCGGCTGATATTCTCAAGAACCTCTTCGCGGGTAGTCACGCGACCGCCGCCAGGAGCCTCATCATGAATGCATACGCCTTTAAGAAATATTTCCTCGCCATTAAGAAAAATCTTACCGCCGCGCGTTTCAATCGTTCTAAAACCGATTTCCTCGGTCAACTTATCTTCTCCGGCCGAAAGTTCAACTTTATAAAGCTTAGGACTCTCAGGCGACCAGCGCTGAAGTTCCCGCGTCTTGACCGTAAAAGCCAAAGTTCCGTCCCCCGAAGTTTTACCCGAAAATCCGACGCCGAGCTCAGGAACGCTGAACTTGACGGGAATATCGGCAACAGCCTTGTCGAGCTTAAGCGAAACATCTATAACGCCATCGTCGCCGCCCTTCTTAAGATCGGCGCGCCAGGATGCGATATAATTCGAGCTGCGGCTTTCCAGCTCGACGGAGCGGATAATTCCGCCATAGTTCCACCAGTCGAAACCCTTAGTCGGGATACCGGATTTTTCGCGCGTGTTGTTTGCTCTTACGACTATGTTATTAAGGCCGTCCTTAACGATGTCGGTAACTTCAAATTCAAACGGCGTAAAGCCCCCAACGTGACGGCCGATCTTTTTGCCGTTCATATACACGTCGGCCTTAAGACTGACGGCGCCGAACTTAACAAACACTCTTTCGCCGTTAAGAGGTTTCTTAAATTCAAATTGACGCGCATACCAAAGAGTTCCCTCATACCAGAGAAGCTCTTTTTTCTGCGTATTCCAGTCTCCGGGAACTTTCAGCGTATCCGCCGCGTTAAAATCATATTCTAAGAGCTGGAATTTGTTTTTGACTCTGGCGTTTCTGCCAAAATTCATATTGTCCGTATCGGTATCGGGATCGCAATGATAAGACTTGGTGCCGATATTCTGAGGGTCGACAATATAGTTCCAGTCTCCGTCCAAACTGACGACCGTTCGCGCCGAAAGTCCAAGAGAAAGAACCGCCGCCGAAATAAAAAGGAATTTAGTTTTCATTGTATTGTTGATTTTACATTCTTGGTTACCGCATTGTTACGGACAATTATATCACTTTAAGAACGAAAAGACAAAACGATGCTTATTTTCCGTTATACGCTCAGCTGCGAATCATCGCGCTTAACGTTCTCAAGTTGCAGATTCATCTTTTTAAGGTCTATCGCTCCGATACTCAACGGCTTGGCGCTCTTCCAGGCGCCGCGCGTAAAATCGGGAATTTCGACGCGCTCGCCCATTTTCAGCGCGCTCTTCGCGGAACAAGGCACAATCGCGCTCCATGAAGCAAGATCGTATACGTCCATATCCAGCGGAAGACCGTTTTGGAGACAGTACGCCCAGCGAAGATCCATTATAAAATCCATGCCTCGATTACCGATGCCTATAAATCCGACGCGTATCTTAGACATCGCAGGAACCCTGAAATTCGCCGCGGGCGTTCCTACAGAAATCTTATCAATCATACATCCCGACATTGCCGCGAGCCCCAGCATCCACGCCGAACCCTTAAGGAAATCTCTACGGGTTCTTGTTGAATAATTATGGTCAAAATTTCCAGTACGCATAATTTCCTCCTTAGCAAATTATTTTAACACAATCCACTCCCCACAACAAGTGCCGCGCTTATACACACCTGTAACGCACTCTGAGAGACACCTATAACTCACCCCACATCACACCTATAACCCACCCCTAGTCACACCTGTGACTCGACCCTTCCCTAGTAAGGACTTTTACTTTTCCTAGTAAGGGCTCGAGATTTCCCTAGCAGAGCCTCTTAATTTCCCTATCAACCTCTTTCGCCGCGCCTCGCGCCCCCTCGCGTTTTTCCTAGTAAAAAACGCGCGCCTGCGCACAAATTACGCGCCTTACCGCATAAATCTCGCGCCATTGCGCTAAATCCACGCGCTCCTGCGCAAGAAAGATGCTCTTATCCGCGCATATCCGCAAGAAATACGCGCCCCTGCGCAGTAGCTAAAAAGCAAATCCAACTTCGGACACCACCCCAAGTTCGTGCGTATCTACAGCGACCAAATCAACAGATTTGTTAAGTGAAGCCTACTATAAGCGGTAAAAACGAGTTTTTCATTGCTGCTGCTCCCGATTGTTTAGCCGTGTAGAACGCGTAGATCGTGTAGAGATTCCTACTTGTCCGAGTCCACCATTGAGACCGGGACTCCATCCACAAAACTCTTGATTAGTTCGAGGTAGTTGTCAAAGCCCATGTCGACGACGAGCGTGTTATGGTCGCCGTCTTCGATCGTGACAAAGCGCTTCGGCTCGTTGGCAAGCTTGAATAGCGCCTGGCCTTGCGAATACGGAATCACCCTGTCGCCCGTTCCGTGAATCATCAGCACACGGCACTTAACGGCGCCGATGCGCTTCAAGTTCGGGAACGGGTCAACCGGTAGAATCCTCACGCGCGTCACCACGCGCGGCGCGGAGAGAAAAGGCGCCTCAAGAATTAGCCCGCCGCAAGGACGCGTCGCCGCGAGCTCGGTCGCGGGGCCAGTTCCAATGGAAAAGCCGTCGACGATGATGTCCTCGGGATTGAAGCCGCGCGTCTCGACGAGCCAGTCATAGAGCCGGTGGACATTCCTGTAGCACCCCTCTTCATCGGGCGAACCATCGGAAAGCCCATAGCCGGGATAGTCGACTGACGCGACCGTGTATCCGGCTTTCGCGAGTTCCACCAATGCCCAAAGCGTTCCCCTGGCATCCTCTGCATTACCGTGGCAGCGAATGATCGCTTTCTTGCCGCGTTCAGGCCCCAGAACGATCGCGGCGATCTTGACGCCGTTCGTGCCGATGTCGACATACCCCCTCGTAGCCGCATTGTATCCGCCCTTCACAGGATGAAACATCAGTGAATTGATGCATCCCGTGCCAATCAGGAGCAACAACACGACCACGATTGCGATTATCCTCGCCGCAGATTTAAAAGCATCCTTGATCATTTTCACTCCTTTTACCCCTTGTAACCTATAGAATCCGAGGGACCCCATTGGTGGGGTGAGAGTGGTGGGGTGAAATCATTTTACAACCCTCCGTTCTTTGAAAGTTATCAGAGATTTTATAATCATCCATCATCATCACTACCAATTATACCACTTTAACGCATAAAATAAAAGCGCGGCGCTTCCGTCTCATTATCCTACAATTCACCATCCTTAATTAACCAGGAATAACCGAATTTACTCAATAAAGCCTTAAAAACATCTTGCCCAGTTCCGCAAGTATCTTTTAATCTGACGCGCTCACCTTTACGCCACTCTGTAAGCCCCTTATAATAATATTGTCTAAGATTTTCGGCAATAACAAATGGCGTATGATTATACTTTAAGCACTCCTTCAGCATAATAAGCCGTCCAATGCGCCCATTCCCATCTTGGAAAGGATGTATCCCTTCAAAACGGACATGAAACTCCAGAATATCCTCCAGCGTTTTTTTAGTCCCCGCATACCAAGCGAATAACTTTTGCATCTCGTCGGGAAC
>JAGCJE010000279.1 GCA_017648225.1 Kiritimatiellia bacterium
ATTTACGCGGATGCGAAGTCTCACATCACGATTGCGCCAAAACCCCTTTGCAGAAAACTCTGTACTTTTTGTGCGACCCGCTTCCCGCCATTGCGACCAGCCCGTGCGAGAAGGTATTTGCCGTTCTTGGCATTCAACGATAAACTCATCTTCGCCTAATACAATGCGGTCATCTTCCGTTTCCCAGCCGAGAGTCATACCGCCTGTTATCGGAGCTGAGAAAGTAGTTAGTTTAATCCCTTTTTCAACAACAGTAGGCGGTAACGGCGGCTTGCTGCCTGCGTAGATTGTGGCAAGCAAAGCGAAAATCCCAAATACTATCAAGCGAGACTTATTCATTATTCTTCACTCCCATTAAAAGACCACCCTTAAAAGTGAGGGTATCACTCCCGCACAAGATATCGCCTGTGTAGCCGCCCGTGATACCGCCCACAATGTCAAATGTCATGCCGTCGCCATCTGCGGCATCTGCGTCAAGATAGACGATGAAGAAGCCTTGAGAGGCAACCGGCACCCAGAATTTGACTGAGTACATGTAATTGTACACAGTGCCGTCTTTATCCTCGTAAGTCGTTGCGAGATTCGTTTTTTCAATCGTCGTATCAAGTGCCTTCATCGCGTCTCTGCCGCCCTCGATGGTAGAGGCGTGTTTAATTCCCGGCGGCACGGCGGAAGCGTCTGCCGTTGTCGCATAGACAAGTTCGTGCTGTGCGTTGCCCTTGCCGTCGAGCGCGATGTTTGGAGTGTAAGATGTTATTATACATTTAGTATCAGGCGGGAGAGCCACCATCACGCCGAGTGAATCAGTAAAGCCGCGGCGATAAACGACAAACTCGTTTTCAGTAATCGCCTGCACGATTGAAGATACGAGATTTGTGCCTTCACGCGCCGCCTTTTCGGCTGCCGTTGCCGCCGCTTGCGCAATGGCGATTTCAGTCTTGTTCGCCGCCATGTCGCCAACAGATGCAACAACTTCAGGCGCGTTAATCTTGCCATCTTGATCTACGAAAACAACCTTGTTGCTGACGAGTGTGCTTGCTAATAGAAGTGCGCTAATCATTTCACTCTCTCCAAAGTTTTAATTGTTATATTGCCATTCTTGTAGAGTTTATAGCCATCTTCTGACTGCCCAGTTATCCACCAGCCTTTGGCTGGCATATCAATATAAAACTCCTTGCTCGCCGTGCAAGAACTCTGCCCACATCCACAAACCGCCACAAGCGCAATAAGCATCAACTTTTTCATTCCTTAACCTCCGTGATGTTGGCATTGGTTACGGCGATGTAATAGAGGTTGCCATCGTACATTACCTGCTGCCAAGTAATGCCTAATTTATCATCGTAGATTGTGCCTTTGGTGTCACGCACCTTCTCTTCAATAATCTCGGGTAGATTCTCTGTTAGTTTATCAAGATCACTTTTTAAAGCGATTCCGGCGGCCGTCGTGTTGGTGATAACCATCGAGAGCGGCCTAAGATCCGACTCGTAAGCCCAGCCGGGTGGGGCGGGCGGCCAAGTGACTGCTGTGGCATAAGCCGTTGCGACTAAAGCGGGTATAGCGCAGTAGCGTTTCTTCATGAGTTTACCTCCGTGTTGACGACTGTAGCGCCGAGAGCCTCGGCGAGACGAGCAATGAAAGCACGCGTATCTCCGTTGGTGCCGCCTAAATCGTATGTCGCTCCTGCGAGCAAAGGTGGAATCGTTATCGATATGTCGCTTATCTTCGCGCTGTGACCATACGCTTCGCTTACATTATCGGTGATTTTGATTTTAAGCGTATTCGTGAGAGTGTGACGCCGCCCGAGCCTATCGATTAGGCGAACTGTCGCAAGAGTCACGCCAAGCGGCATGGCGGCCGTTTCCTCCGCAGAGAGCGCAAGGAGATAAGAGTTCTCCTTGTCGCAGGGCATTTCGCGCCGAACACCCAAAAAGGAGAGTTCAAGCTTGCACCCAGCAAGATCAATATCGGGTACATTAATCGTCACCTTAAGTGTATTGCCAAGCGCGTCTGTATCATCGCCTTTTAGTATTGTAATCATTTAGTGCTCCTTAATCAATTGGGTTGCCGGTGGTTGGATCCAGGACATCGAGCTTAAGACCGTAGACGGGCTGCCCTTTGTCGTTTACGAGCCTCAAGTAGGCGTTTGTGATAGTGAGATGATATTGTTCTCCGTCAATCCGTAATAGGCTTGCCGCTACTTGCAAAAGAGATAGATATTTAAGCTCGTCTCCTACGCGAACCAGAGCCTGAGCGTCGCCATCGCCGAGCGAGCTGGAGAAGAGTTCGGTCTTGTTCTTTGACTCGCTCCAGTTTTGGAGTCCGATGGTCGCGCTAACCTCGTTGGTTTGGGCGCTTCTTGAGACGACTCCGTTTTCTGCTTTGATGCTTCTGGTATACTCCGAGTAAGCCGCTGAAAGGGTGGTTTCGGCGTAATCTGCATAGGGAGTCCATGGCGCAGACTCCGCCCACACGGCATGTTCGGCAGAGGCAACAACAAGATCCGATTCTTGCGCCACAATAAAATTACCTTCTTCATCAACGCCGCGAACGATAGTGTTCTCGTTTCCTGCAGATGCTAGTCTAATCATTGCGTTTTCTACGAATCCGCCTTCGCGGCAAGGGGCGTCTTGAATCTCAGCTCTAACGGTTACAGAGCCCTCGCCCCATATATCCGTCAAACGAGGAAAAAAGAGGCCCGACAGTGGAACGTAATGTAATTTAGTCACGCCTTTATCTGCATCTACATACCTGGCGAGTATCTGATGGCTGCCGCGGTTCCCATACTCGAGCGAATCAAAAAGCATGTCACCGAGCGATATCGAGCAGTTGCCTCCTTCCTGAAATCCCTCAAGCCCAAGAGCGATGCCATCGCTGTCAGAGCGCTCAATGCCATTGCAAGCGGTTATCGTTTTGACGGCAAGGGTATCGCCCTCTTTGCAAATTACGCCTTCCTGCATGCCCTCAAATCCAGCGAGAGATATCTGCCCACTTGAGTTAGTTGAAATAGAGACTTCATCGAGAGCCATCGATGGGTCTTCATAAGGAAGCCAGCCTATATTGCCATCGCCAAGATTGTAGGCGAGAGACGGAATCATGGGCGGGAGCGATTTCCAACCGAGGCGTTTAATGCCTTGCTCGTTAGATACGGTAGTAATCGTGCGCTCATCACCTTCTACCGCGTTGGTGGTTACATTCGGTAGATCATGCCAGCCTAAAGAGGGAGATTCCTGAGCAGTACCAAAATAACGCTTGGCTGAAGTTTGGGCAATGGCATCTTTGACGCCGAGCTTTTCGTTATCGAAAGCGAGAGATGCATCCAATCCGCGCCAGGAGAGTCTAGATGAGCCTTTAACAGGGATAAAATCTTCTTTCGCCGTCTTAAAGCCGTATAGAGATATTAAGCCATCGTCAATTGCGCCATTAAGCATATTGGTAGTTACACTTGTCTCGTCAGTAGGTGAACCGTTGCCGCAGTCAATGTCGGATAGGTGCCCAATCGGGATGTATTTAATCGATTGGCCGTCACGACCGAGTAGGTAGTAATAGCTGCGCTTGGCATTGTCCTGGAGGCAGTCCGCCACTGTGTACGTAGACTTATGCGTATCTGGAGAGCTCCAGCCTTTAATGGCGATTTGATGATCCTTTTTCTCAATAGATTGTTCGTCGGGAGAAAGGAAAAGCCCATCTTCATCGATATACTCTACCGTAGTGCCTGTTGATGCGGCTTGTTTAAGTGCTCCGTCGGCAATTCTCAAAGTGTAGCTGTTGCCCGAAATATTGAATTTCATGCCGTCAATCTGAAAAATCTTTGTAAGGTTTTTGCCAAGAGTATGGAATTGGGCGTTGAGATAGTCGAGTTCAGCCATTGTTGCTACCAAACCCATCATGGTATTATCAATTAAATCTATAGCAGAGGACACTGAGAGGTTTAGGCCTTCCAGCGAATCTTTAAGGGATGAGTTTGTCACGCCACCATTTTCATCGAGCGTAAAATCAACGGTTACATCGTGACGTTTGCCGCGAGAATCAACAACATTACATGCGGCGCTTAGTTTTTCCGGGGGGCGATAGTCGTCCTCCGACGGCGTGTACCACGCGCTCGGATCGGGTGCGGCGCAAACAGCAGTTGTAAAGGCGATTGCAAGGGCTGTTAAAAGTGCTTTAAACATGGTTTTATTCCTTTATTTTTTTTAGTGAATAATGAATAGTGAAGAGTGAATAATTAAGGAGTTAAAAATTCCAACATTCTTCATTCTTTATTCTTCATTTTTCATTTCTCCTTTTTTTTTAGTGAATAATGAATAGTGAAGAGTGAATAATTAAGGAGTTAAAAATTCCAACATTCTTCATTCTTTATTCTTCATTTTTCATTTCTCCTTGTTTTTTCCCGTTCCCCGTTACCTTATTCGACTAGTTTTTTGGCGAAAGATGGCTGAATATATGTCCAGTAGACCTTGGCAATTTGATGGGAGCCATCGACAAAATAGCACCGATCATCAAATTCTCGGCTGTTGTAACGGCCATTTAAGACGAGATTGGTGGTCGTTGCCTGGATGATATTATCGCCGTTGCGGTAAACACCAGCATCAGTGTAAGCAAAAGTGATGCCGTTTGTTATGCCTCTACGGCCAAGTATATCAGCGCAATCATGAAGAACGAGGGCGGCGACAGTCGGGTCTTCTATTGTTGCAGTAATCTTGTTGCCGTTCTCTGTGACGGATAAGACGGTTTTGCCGTTTTCGCTAGTTTGGGTGACTGCCGAAACCTGGTTCGATACATAGTGTGCAACCCACGCCTCGGTTGCGGCTTTTGAGCGGGCGAAAAGGCTTGTTGTAAAGGCGATTGCAAGGGCTGTTAAAAGTGCTTTAAACATCGTTTTATTCCTTTCTTTTTTTTGGGGAATGGGGAATGGGGAATAGGGAATAATGAATAGTGAAGAGTGAATAATTAAGGAGTTAAAAATTCCAACATTCTTCATTCTTTATTCTTCATTTTTCATTTCTCCTTGTTTTTTCCCGTTCCCCGTTACCTTATTCGACTATCGACGTATAATTACCCATTCCGTCCGGAACGGCCGTTAAGTAATGGGCTGCGCCCGCTTCGTCGTAGATCACGACGCGCTCCGGGACTTCAAGAACAGTCGCGGGAGCGGCATCCTGATTGCGCTCGGTAACGCGGATTAAGCCGCCGCCTAAGAACTCGCGGCGCTCGTGATTACCGCCCGGATACTCAACCCCAAAAACTTCGTAAGTCGCCTCACCTACATCGGGCAACATACCGCCGGCAATATCGAATCGCCAGACGCCGCTCGGTAATAATGTGCCGTCAACTTGGAAGAAGCCCTTTTTAGCCGATGGGCGATGGAGATAAACCCTGAGTGTCTCGAAGTTATAGGGTACATTCCAGATATGATGCCGAGACTGGGTATATTGAGACAATTCAAGCGTCTCGAGAACTTTAGCAGGATTGTCGCTTGATAAATAAATATTCATTTTTATGCTCCTATGATTGTTACGCCTTTAAGTTTACTTACGCTTTTAAGCCTGCCGTCGGGAGTGTACTCCTTTTCGACCCACCAGAGCTTGTGAGAGCCGTCAGTATCTTCGATAGCGATGACGGAGTTCTCTTTGTAGCCCTTATAATAGGTCTGGGTGTCGGTAGAATTCTCCTCGTCCTTGGTCATCGGTTGCCAGAGATATCCACCATCTTCGCTCTCGGGCGTAATCGGCGGCGTATCATACTCGGCATCGAAGTCATCGGCCATCTGACCAGATAAGTCGGTAGAAGCGAACGAACTGACGCTTTCCCGGGTGACAGATTTAAGCCATTCCTTAAAAAGATTATTGTCGGTATCAATTCCCACGGCGACTGATCCATAGGCGTCGGTGAACTTAATGCCGAAGCCTTGAGCGAAATGATAAACGAATTTTGCGCTGGCGTTGAGCATCTTCAGCGCCGCTTTAGAGAATATGCTTTTAACCGGTACTGCTATGTCTTTTTTCATATTGAGTCGTCTCCGGTGTCGAAGGTTGTTTTGCCGGCGATGTAAACGCCGTTAGAGTACAAGGCCCGAATGGTGACCGTCTTGGTCACGCGCCAGAAATTAGCTTCATTGATTCTCGGTGCATCGTATGAGACGGTCTTTTGCTCAAAAGAATCGGTAGAAACGATATTGCCGTTCTCGTCGGTCTCGTTCGCGATAAGAGTATCGCTCGAATTGTTCATGGTGGGAAGCTCGTTTTCGCTCGAATAGCCGCGAGCTTCAATCGTCATGATTTTGGAGTGGATTTTACCTACATAAGTTCTGTAACCCATAACTTTCTCATTACCGTCTTTGTCGGTAACGATGAGAGCGGGGATATTTTTGATAAAATGAGTCTCCGGCTCTGGCGAGGATATCTTAACTTTAAAAACTTCAATCGCCATAAATTACCCCTCCTGTGTGATTACCTTTTCAATCTCCGCAAGGCTCGCTGCAGCCTGGGCGGTCGACTTCGCCGTCTCGGCGAGAGCCTTTTGGGCGGCGGTCTCTTCTTCCTTCGCAAGAGCTACGCGGCGGACCGCTTCCTGATCAACCGAGAGGTCCTTGGCTGTTCGCCAGTCGCGCCGCCATTTTAGATCTTCGAAATCCTTCTCGAACTGCTTTTGCGCTGCTTCTTCAGCTTTCTCTTCTTTAAGCTGTGCTGCCATTTTATCCTTATCGCGATACCACGCCCAAGCCTCGGCGACTTTAGACTGAGCGGCGGCTAAACGCTTCGCCGCATCAGATTCCATCGTAGTAAGCTCGGTTAAGCGCCTTTTGCGCTCGGCCATAACTTCTTTATCGGCTTTAAGCCTGGCGTCTTTAATCGCCTTAGCTTCATCTTCAGCGGCCTTACGCATCGCCTTATCGTATTCATCGGCTAACTTCTGCTGCTCTTTAAGCTCCGCATCAGCTTTAGCCTGAGCTTCTTCCTCAGCTTTCTTCTTAGCTTCAGCCGCCGCTTTCGCAGCATCTTTTTCAGCAGTGTCAGCCTTAACAGCCTCGGATTTCATGGTTAGCTTAATGGTCTCTTCGTTAGTTTTCAATCGAGAGAGTTGTTTTAAGGCATTGTCAATGTTGTCTTTGAGTTTATTTATATTCTCTAAATTATGTTGCCGACTATCTGTAATATTAGTCATCACATCTCCTGCGCGGGTTTGTAGCTTAAGGTCGTCATCTAATCCGAAATGCCAAAACCAACTCGCATTTTTAACGCGCTTAGATGTCCTTGCAAAGTTCTTAGATGCAGTGTTCCACTCTTTATCGAGCGTTTTGTTATCGTCCTTGTAGTTGGCAATACTCTCTCGCCAAGTCGCGATGTCTTTTTTAAGTTTCTCGCGCTCTGCTTGAATTCTTGAGAGATCGTTTTCGACTTTTTCCATGGCTCCTTCGGCGGAGTATCTTCTTTCAATAGCAGCTCTTTCTTCTTCTGTCTTGGCTAGACTTATCTCTAACTGTTTCGTGTATTCGCGCCGAGCGTTAGACAATTTCTCTGTCGCTGAAATCTCTGCCAAGATGTTGTCTTTAATGTTGGCAGTTTTTTCTCGGGCCCGCTCAAGCTCTTTATTCCATTCTTCTTGCAGTCTCTTAAGATTAGCAAGGGATGATTCAACTCTATCGAGACTTAGTTTATCGGCTGCTATTCGAGCCTCGCGCCAATGCTCGACTAAGACTTTAACCGCTTTAACACATGCCATGATGAGAGCTGCGTAAATAGAAAACTTCATCATAGTCATGTGAACGCCTTTAAGGCGTGAGACTAAGCCTAGCATCTGTTGAGCTACACCCTCAACAGAGCCGCCAATGCCAGCCATTACAGTTGACATCGGGTTAAATTCGCCGCGAAAAGCTTCTCCAGCTTCTTTAGTCGACTTTACGACGTTTTTAGTCGCTCCATCAACGACCTTAGACGCCTTATCATCAGCGGTTATCTCGTAATTAACTCCGTTTTTAACTGTAGCCATACTAACTCCTAACTCCTGACTCCTTAACCCGCCTCATAACCTTAACGGCGATCCTATTTAGTGCTTCATGCGCCTCGTCGAGCTCGTCGCGCATGTGGCTCGGCTTACCGCCCGAATACGCTTCGGCGAACTCGTGCATATCGAGATAAGTCTTAACGACATAATTAGCTGAGCGATCCCAGAGCCATTCTTCAGCCTTAATCCCGCTCTGGCTCTCTAAGCGCCGAATCATCGCCGCCCAATCTTTAGAGGCTTTACTAATTTCGCTTTTCTTCTCGCGAGTATCAGCCTTTAGCCTAAGAACAATGTCGAGAGCTAAGTTTACCTCTTCGGCTGTCGCGCTTATCCGAGATAAGCTCTCACGAATAGCCTTTTTAGCGGCGCTCTCGGTATCTAAATCCATAAACGCGGCTCTGTCGCGCCCATTCATAAGAGCGTAGATAAGAGCTTGTTTGTATTTGTCGCTATTAGTCGACCACCACTTTTCGGCGTAAGTGTCGAGCCAGATGCTCGCGCCTAAAGTAAGTCGCCAAAAGTATACGCCCTCGCACACTCTAACCGGGAATCCTGCCGCATCGGCGTTTACATCCCTAAAAGGGTTGTCGACGCGCTCTGCAGCGAGTACGAATTCAGCTAATTCATCAGGCGTAAAATCAGCGATTGTGATTCCGCGTTGACTTTTTAAGCGCTCCAGCGCATGTGCAAGGGATAAGTGCTTCATTTTAGTGAATAATGAATAGTGAATAGTGAATAATTAAGGAGTTAAAAATTCCAACATTCTTCATTCTTCATTTTTCATTGTTCATTACTCTGCAAGTGGTGCACAAGTTCGATGCTCGATGTAGTAACTCCCGTGTTGCTCGGGGTCTTAGAGCTCGACGGCTTAGACCAGCCGTCCGTAATCTGATAATCGGTACTCGCGGCATCTCCCGTAAATTCAACCGAGAGCGATTCAACGCCATCGTGATTGTCGCCCTTGAGCTGATTACCCGTGCGCCCGGTCTCATCGATATGCGAGCAGGCGAGAGAGTATCTAGCTGATCTAAAGTCAACCTCTGCCGCCTCGGTGAGCTTGATCGCGCCTAAATCGGCGGGCATACCGAATGATGTAATATCAACTTCAATAGTGGGGGAGTATGTACGGCAGGTATTGTGACCTCCCTCAACGCCATCGTGAGCGTGACCAACTATGGTAAGTTTAGGCTTAATAGCGCCGCGATCCCAGCTAACTTCAGCTGAATCGATATGATAGCCCCCGACAACCTGACCGATTTTCGGGAGTTTAAGCTTACCCGATGTAGCAGTCGATACGAACTGCCAGCCGGTCGAAGTTTTGCCATTGACGAGCGCGTTAAGAATCTCATCGCCGCGCTGGCCGAGCTCGTTGATGTAATCCAAGGAGCGCTGCTCGGCGTTCTGGTTCTGAAACTCCCAAGTTTCGCCCAGCATGGTAAGAATTGCCGTCGGGCATTCAGGAGCGAAGAAGTTTACTCTTTCGTTCATTGTTTGTTTTCCTTTTTTTTTGGGGAACGGGGAATTGGGAATGGGGAATGGACCGTTCCCCGTTACCCGTTCCCCATTACCCTAATTACTAAATTGTTCTTCCTAACAGCGTAACTGTCGACGTGCCTTCGCTTGATTCATCAATAGTCGCCGCTGTCGTAGCGTAGCTTAAGCCGCGATGCTCAAACTTTTCGCCCAGCTCTGGGAGCTCTGGCGCGGTAGCGCTAACGGTGCAAGTAAGTTCAATCACCCAATGAGGATCACTAACGCCTGAGAACTTAGCCTTACCGTCTCGCCCAGGCTCGAAAATCGGCGTCCCTCCGCGAGTGCGCCGGCGGTGGGTAACTTCGCCCCAGACGGTCTTATCGTCTAAGCCCCACTTAACGCTATCACCGCCTAAAGTCTCGCTAACTGCGAAAACGATAATCATCCTGGCGTCGTTCTCATCGGCGTCGGCTCGCTGCATTGAGATATAACGAATTTTATTCGTAAAGCCCTCTAACTTAACGCCGTTAAGAGCCTCAGCGATAACCTCGCTCGCCTGAGTTAAAGTAAAAGCGTCCTTATTAGCAGCTCTATTAAGTTTAGGGTTTTCAAATACCGTAATCTCTAAACCTAAATCGCCAGCAGTCGAGTCGGGTAAATCGTTAGACTTAACGTGGCCCGTAGTCGCGATAAGAGCTAGAACGCCCATCTTACCGAGTTGACGCTTAACGACATCGGCAGAAGCGATTTCATCTTCAATCGAGATAGTTACGTTACCAGGCTTAATGAGATTTTCATTAGCCTCCAAAACTTTGGCAACGCCTTTACAGAATTTTCGTTGGTAGCTCATAGTTTTTTAGGGAATAATGAATAGTGAAGAGTGAATAATTAAGGAGTTAAAAATTCCGCCATTCTTCATTTTTCATTTCTCCTTAGGTGTTGATTAATCGATTTACCGATAGCCATGTTGATAGAGTAGCTTACATCCGCGTCGCTCGGTAGTAGCGAGCGGTCTTGACGGATGACGACTTGTTTCTTTAAAGCGTAGAGTAATGTAGGCTCTTTATCGCCATCTTGCTTACCCATAATGAAGTCTCTCCCTTTAGGCGTAAAGACAGTCCAGCCCATGCGCTTTAATTCTCTAACTCTATGTCCATACGATGCCGCTGCGACTGGAATAGTTAAATTACCCGCTTTCTTAGGCGTAATCGTAAGATCATGAAACGCCCTCGATATACCCGCTATCGGGACTGATACTGTAGCGCCGTTACTGCTCGACCTACTCGTAATTCTGGCAGCTCCCTTAATGATATGCTGAGTAGGGCTGGCGCCTAAGCGCGATGCGGTATTATGCCTTGACGCGCCCTGATGGCGAAGGTAAGATCTAAGCGTAGCCGCTAAAGCCGTGGCGCCTACCGAAAATAACTCACGCCGCGCGAGAGCGCTTAAATCCCTTAATAGAGGGATTAGCTTCGGGTGAATCGTAGCTTTAATGGAGAGTTCAACCATATTGCAAGTCCCTTGCAAAGTCGTTAAAATCAAAGCCGTGACGCTTCGCTACCTCAGCGATTTCATCGCTCGTCACATCTAAACTCTCGCCATTAAGCGCGGCTAATTCTTCGCCGCGCTCGACTAATCCTAATTCTTCAGCCGTCTCGCGGTCAATTTCTTCCCAGCCCATCCCGCTAGAATATGCGAAAGGTGGGTAGGGATTACCGAGCGTATCCTTAAATCCTCCAGCTCCATTACCTAACGCGCCCCAGATGGGAGAACTCTTAAGAGCTACGAAAGCGTAGCTCGCGCCTGATCCGCGCCAAGGCTCTTCTTTAGCACCTACCCAACCGACAGCCGCGCCCGCTTCGCTCCAACGCCTAAGCCAATCCTCGCGCGGGGCACGGCGTGATTCAAGACGCATAAGCGCCCATGCGGGATAAGCGTTAACGACGCTCGCTGTCTGCTCGTGGCTCTTAGCGACGGATGAGGCCATTTGAGTTTGAGTTTCGACGATCAAGTTCAGCCTACGAATGGACGCGGGATTAGTTAAGCCTCCTCCATCCTGCATCGAGTGGCCCATACTATCTAAAATACCTTCTAAAACATCTCTCGCGGTAGACTGAGAGATGGAGCCTTCGAGCATTTGGGCGATAACTTCGCGCAGTTTAGCTAAATATGTAGCCAAAGTCATGCGAGAAGAAAAAATAGAACGCCTTAAGATATCCGCGGCAATTTTCTCGCGGATTTCGCTACTCCCGAGCGAAGTCGGTAAGAGTTCTTTAATTCTCGCTATGTCTTCAGCTTTCATAATTTTTTGGGGAATGGGGAATAGGGAATAATGAATAGTGAAGAGTGAATAATTAAGGAGTTAAAAATTCCAACATTCTTCATTCTTCATTCTTCATTTTTCATTTCTCCTTGTTTTTACCCGTTACCTCAGTTACAGTATTGGCGGTTTAACTCCGATTGAAATTCTTGGTTTGTCTTCAACTTCTCCGTAATCTTCGACCGACATTTCGCCAGATGAAATCTTTTCAAAAAAAGCAATTGCCTGGCGGCGGGCTTCTTTACGCTCGTCACTGATTCCCGCATCGAGACGGTTTAAAATATCGAATGCTAAATAATCCATCGCGGGGGAGATGGTGCTTTCAGGTATCTCGCTTTCATTGGGGCTCATCTTAACTCTACCGTTCGCCTTAAGATGGCCACGAACGTAAGCAGAAGCTCTCTTGCAAAGACGCTTAATAGGATCTTCAGTCCAATTGGCAGAAGCTCTATAAACCTCGATTTTATCTTTACCTAAAGTCGCGTAGATGTCGTCTATATCTGGTACTCTCCAAGCCATAAATAATCAATTGTTTATTAGTGCGATTTTTTGCGATTTGAGAGGGGGTCTCGTTTGAGGGGTCTACTTGTTCGTCTAAAGCCGTAGACGCGTTTTGCAAGCGGTTCTCGGCGTTTTGCAAGGGGGTAGGAGGCTTAAGACGCCCCTTGAGGCGGCTTTAAGGGCTCTTAGGCACCCTTAAAGCGCCTCTTGGGATGATTTTAGGCACTCTTCGTGATACGAACGAGGGCTCCGGCTACGCCGACTTCAGAAGCGACGAGACCGGTGACGGATTCATGGAGGTTGCCGCTGGCGCCCTCGCAGAACTCGACCATCGTAAGACCGATGCCAGACTCAGGATCAACAATCTCCTTAACCGACTCATAGGGCTTATCGGAAGCCGGACGGAAGGAGCGGCTGGCGACAGCGAGAGCGGAAGGCTCGTAGATGAAGCCCAAGAGTCCCGAGGGGAGCTGAGGCACGGCGAATACCTGAGCGACGCCGACGGCAGCTGCGAGCTCGCTCATCGCCTGAGCGTGAGTAAGGCCCGACTTCGCCTGATTGTAGAGCGATTCGAGGCTCGCGAAAAGCTCGAGGCTAAGACCGAGAGAGGCGCGGCGGGTGTTGATTTTCTTCTTAGCGGCAAAAGCCTTGATCGCGGCGACTTCCTTAAGAGTGATCTCATTCTCGGCGGCGATGGTCGTAGCCTGAGTGAAGTTTGCTGCCGTAATCTTAGCGCAAATCTCGGTAAGATACGTATCGGCGAGCTGACCCGCGTTGAGGTTCGCTTTCTCCTTCCACCAGCCAGGGTTGAAGTTGTTGATCTGGTAGGGAGTAACGTTAAAGCCGACAATCTTGGCGGCACCGAACTTGACGGTAACGGCCTTATTGTCGCTCGCGGAGCGCGCGAAGTTATTAGTCGACGCGTTGAAGTCGTTGACCGTATCTGCAGATACGAGCTGAACGGACACGCCTTCGCCGGGTTGCTTAGCCTCCTGGCTAAAGTCGGTCGAGAACGCCTTCAAAGGCGCGAGCTGATTGATAAGGCTCTTAAAGAGCTGATTGGAGTATATCTCCTGACCTGTAATAGTTGTTGGCATGGTTTTTACCTTTCTTTGACTTACTTATTTCTAGCGCGGTTGATTTCGATAGCGTGAGCTTCGAGATATTCGGCCTTAGCCTTACCCGAAAGCGATTCGTACTTATTTAAAATCGCCTCGTCGGATTCGGCGGCTTTGTTCGCCTCAAAGCTCGTCGGCTTTTTAGCCTCGGCCTTGTTGACGACAGTTTCGACCTTCGCAGCGGGAATGCCAGCGACGAGCGCGACTGCGACTTCCTTGTTGGCGATGAACTGCGCCTTGAGGACGGCCTTATCGCACTTCGCCTTGTTCTTTTCGGCGAAGTCTTCAGCCTCAGCTTCGAGCTTCGCCTTTTCGGCGTTTGCCTCGAGCTCGGCGACCTTCGTCTTAGCCTCAAGACCCTCCTTGACAGCGGCGAGAATATCTTCTTCGGTCGCGTCGGCGGAAAGCCCAAGGGCTTCTTTTAACTTGTCCATTGTGGGACCTTTCTTTTCCTCAACGTTAATGACGCCGTTCGTCTCTCGGTTGAGGACGGGAGCGACCGGAATATTGGGTTTATTCGTTAAAGCGATTGAGCGGATCACCATCGGCTCGCGCGTTTCCTTATTGACGAGCCATGCGACCGAGAGAAAGCGAAGACGGCGGTTCGAGATAGCCTCGGCGCCCAAGTCGGTAAGCTTAAAGTCTCCGACAAGCCCGCGCTCTTTATCAGCGCGAAGGTTTGAGACCCACGCGGCAGCTGAAGTATCGCTCGTGCCGCCCGCTTCGGAGTTGTGCTCAAAGTCTACGAGAACTTCCTTTTCGCCATCTTCTTTCCATTTGGCGACGACATTCTCCAAGGCTTCAAGCGTGCAGTGCTGATTTCTGTCGCCGTTAGGGAAATCGCCGATGGGGCAGATTTGGACGTTCTTGATTGTCTCGCCTGCGGCGAGAGATGGGGAATGGGGAACGGGGAATGGGGAACGGTTAGTAAGATGTTCAAGTTTCATGGTTGCCTTTCATTAAAGAGTTGTGGTATAATTCTCACTGAAGCACCGAATGGCATTTCCACCGCTTAGGGCGTTAAGTAGTCTGGTCGCGAAAGCTGGCAGGACACGTGTAAGAGATTCGGTGCTATTCATTTTTTCCGTCCTCTTTCCACATTGTCTGAAATTTCAATTCGTGCCTCTTGTCTCCTCGCCTAAACCAGTCGATTTCAACGCAGTTAATAGTACCGTCGGGATATTTTTTTCTGAATATAACAGCTTCTTGCTTTTTACCGTCTGCAATTCCCTTACCTGCGACAATCTCATCATAATCAGATAAAACATCCGGAATCTTTTTTAAATCATCTTTTGTTATAGGAATGTTTGTCTTAAGCTTTTCCTTTTCACCATGCTCAATAAAAGCGTGATTTAGCTGTTTTTGATCAATGGTTTGCATTGTGCCGGCAGTTGCTCGCATTCGGGGATTGGCTGCAGCAATATCAGAGGCGAGTGATTCAGATATTGCGCCAAGCTCTTTAGGCTCATTCTTCCATGCTTTTCCTTTGCCGTCATTACCCTTAGCACTAAGACCATCAACAAGCGAGTTGACAATGTCTTGATTTTTAGCCAGAATTTCTGGCGTCCATCCGTTCTTGCGCCTTGTTTCCCATCCCTTCTTTGCGCCAGCCGAAGTCCCAGTGTTAAGCACCTCTTCCCTGAACTCTGCCGCCATCGCCTCTGCGATTACAGCGGCCATAGCGGGATCTTCGGGGAGAAGCTCTGGGAGTTTCTTCAGAGTCTCTTCGGCTTTCTCTTTTGAAGGGTCGTTTAAAAGCTCTTTAATCGCCTCTGCAGCAGGGCTAGAATCCTTGGTGAAAGCGTCAAGAACTGGGGAATGGGGAATGGGTAACGGGGAGTGGTCTTTATTCAACTTTAACTCGGGTAAACCGTTCCCCGTTCCCTCATTACCGTTCCCCGACTCCCTCACAAGCTTATATCCCGTCTTTTCTTCAAGTTCAGCTTGGTCGATAAGATACCCCGCGCTACGAGCCTTAGCGGCATCCTCAAATACTTCACCGGGAGAAGGAGTAGACTCGGTATCAAAGTCGAAATACGCGAGCGGAGGCCGCCCCGGGAACGCGCGAACTAAGAGAGGTCTTACGATCTGGGCGTTAAGGGCGCTCGCGATCTTGGCCGAATCCATGCGCCTTATTTCCGCCCAGGTATCAGAGTGAGCGCCGCCCGCGAGAGTTCCAGAGCCGGACTGCGCAAGCGAGGTGAGTAGCCCGCCTGTCGCCATAAGTACGGTAAGCTCTCGCTGATTGTGAATAAAGTCCTTAAAGGGATTTATGCCGCGTGCGCCATCGCAGAAGTTAACCGCCGTTCCCGCCGGCACAGCTCCTGAGCCGCCCTCAGCTACTTTCTCAGCTTGAGCGCGCCAAAAGTCTACTTGATCGCCGGGGATGTCGTCGGGCATCGTTAAGATTACAGGAGGTATACCGAATCTCTCGGTAAATTTAGCCCAGCCTTTTTCGCCAACAGCCTGACGAAGATAAATCGTAAGCATCGGGTAGTCGATATGGTAAGGCGCGACCATCGTTAAGAGTTCACCTTTAGGTATCGGCCTACATGAGCCATAATCTGTATAAGCGTTCGCCTCTGGATTCCAGTACCAAGTTCCCGTTGTAATATCGCGTACGAAATTCCAGTTATCTAAAGTCTCAAAACCCTCAAGAACGAGCCTATCAGCCGACCATTTAGGTAATACATGCGCGAAACCTCTAAAAAATGCGCTTGCTAAATGCTCTAAAGCCTCGTTAAAGCCGCCTAATTCAGCTTCACCGAACGCCGCCTCAAGCGCCTTAGCTTGCTCCTCGGCTAAGACCTTATCGTAGTGGCGCGAGCGACCTTCGCTGCGAGTCTTAATGGACCAATCGAGCGAAGCTAAAGCGCCGCGACGGCGCGAGGCGCAAATAAGAAGCGTAGGATCCGACTTTTCAATCTCGTTGTAAAGCCATTGCAAATGGACTGTATCGCCATTGCGCGAAGCGTCGTAGAGAGCTTGCATGCGGCTTGCCGTCATGCCGCGCAAGGGATTCGTCGTCTCGATCCAAGCGGCAGCGCGCTTAGCCTCCTCACTTAAGAGGTAGGTTAAATCGGCTTTTTTAGAATTATTGCCGCGACCGAACAAAAGAGAGAAAAAGTTCATTACGTAAGCTCCGAAGAATAATTAGAGTTAAATGTAAATGGCGGCACTTTAACGCCGTTCGACTTAGCGGCGTAGCTGCAAAGCGCGAGAGCTGAGGCGCGGTCAGAGTGGCCGTCGGTCGAGCGAGGCGCGGCGTAAGAGATGTTGCCGCCTGTCGAGACGATGCGCTGCACTGCGTGAAGGTCTTCTCTAAGTTCGCGGTCGATGGGAACGCGGATTGAGCGCTCTTCGAATC
Organism: Kiritimatiellia bacterium; assembly: GCA_017648225.1. Classification (GTDB taxonomy): domain Bacteria; phylum Verrucomicrobiota; class Kiritimatiellia; order RFP12; family UBA1067; genus UBA1067. The sequence goes on from JAGCJE010000279.1 coordinate 16,781, forward strand.
TGCGGCGCATGAGCGAATACATCTCGCCTTTAGAGCTCGCGGTAAATGTAACACCGCGAACCTTGGCGCCTGCCTTACGAGTAGCTTCTTCAGCAAGCATAGCTCCAATGCCAGTAGAGTCAATGCAGACGCGCTGCACTCTAGAATTACTTGCCTTATGGACGATAATGTCAAGCTGGTCGGCAAAGGGCATTTTCCGAAGGACCTCTACAGAGATGATTGAAAGGACATCACCAAGCTTTACTCCCGTTATAATAACGGAGAGGTCTTTTTGGCGGCCGATGTCCATGCCTATAAAAAGCGGCGAGGAGCCGTCATCCTGCAAATGAGATGATTCGCATTTGCCGATCAAATCGTAAGGGAGTAATACCGACGAGTTATCGATAAACTCGCACATATATTCCTGTGCCCATATGTCGGGATCGTCTACTCCGTTTTTAAGCTCTTCTAAATTGATTGGTAATCCGAGCCTAACAGCGTCTTCAATCGTGACTTTATGCTTAGAGTAGCTTTTGTTATGTTCCCAGAGGTCAGCGAACTTATTGCCGCGCCCTTTAGGGGTAGAGACGATTCTAAGCTTCTTTTCTCCCGTTAAAGGGTTAGTGATCGAGGGGTAGATGGCGGCCCAGATGTCGAAGGGCTTTTCGTGGATTGCAAATTCGTCAAGGATAAGGTTACCCGAATAGCCGCGCGCAGTATCAGGGTTTGCAGGGATAGCAACAATACGAGCGCCATTGGCGAAGCGTATCTCAGCGCGAGATATAAGAGCGTCGGCAGATGCGCGAAGTTCATCATAAGAGTCTACAGTCGCCTTTATGGCTTTAGCCCATTTCTTCGCCTTCTCCATCCATTCGAGCGCCTGGCGTTCGCCCGCCGAGAGAACTACCCAAAGCTCCGATGAATTGCGCTCCTGGGCGGCGCAAGCTGTGACCGCTTCACACGCGGTAGAGAAGCTCTTACCAGTTTGGCGGCTCCACATGCCAATTTTAAAGCGAGAGTTATCAGCCACCCATTTCTGCTGCCATGGGAGGAGGATTTGCTTTAAAATGGACTTAGTATTATTCATCAGCCAATACCGAATATGTTCTTAATCTTCTTAACTCTCTCTTCATCCGTGAGCGTCGGGTCTTCGACAGCCTTAACGGCGTTCGCCGCCTTAGCTTGTTCGAGCTTAAGCTTTTCTTGGGCGATTTTAAGCTCATCTTCTCGGACGGATTGGGCGCGGGACTTTAGAGCGAGATCCTTTTCTTTCTGCATCCTATCGATGAGGGCAGTCGCGGCAGAAACGAACGCCACGCCCGCCTTGTCGTCTCCAGAGGTGACGCGATCAGCCGCGAGAGCTTTGAGAGCATTGACGAGCGTGGCGTCAGAAATGTTAGCCTTGGCGGCGATACCCTCAGCTTCGGCGACGCCGCCTTGGATGCGGCCGATATTTTCCTCGGCGCGGCGACGCGTTAAGAAGCGATACCAGCCAGCGCGGGAGGGAGGCTCGATGTTGAGTTCGCCCGATAGCTTAAGCTGGGCGAGGCGGTCGCAGCCGGCTTCATAGTCGGCTAGCTTATAGAGATCCCATTTAAGGGCCTCTGATAAGTCTTCGCCCCATGCGTCGGAGCGGGTCTTTCTGGTTATAAAGTCTTTCATAGTTTTTTGGGGAATGGGGAATGGACCGTTCCCCGTTACCCGTTCCCCGTTACCCTTACATAGCCTCCAAAGCGGTGAGACCGCGTTCGGTCAAGGTGAAGCGTTTAGTGTGCCAGACGGGCTCCATGTGACTGTTCATCCAGCCGCGAGAAGAGAGGAAGTCGAAAGCGAGGTCGTGTTCCTCGGACGAAAGAGGCTCACCATGGGCGAGATCTAACTGCTCTTTAAGGGCTTTCGCGGTAACGCCAGTGCCGCCGGCGGCCTGGAGAGTTTTAAGAGCGATTTTGATGATGTATTTATCGTGAGTATCCATATCTTTTTTAGGGGTTAGTACGGAGGAGTTAGTAGTTAGTACTGACTCCTGACTCCTGACCCCTAACTCCTATCTTGTTTTAAACAGTTTTCCCTTTATGAGTTGCAAGTCGTTTGCAACGCCGGTTAAAAGTCCTTTAATCTCGCCCATATCGCGGTCGTTGCGAGTTAGGCGGTTGAAGATGTTCTCATGCGCTGCGGCGTTTTCGTGCTCCATGCGCTCGTGATCTGCGGCGGCCTCGTCGGTTATGCGCTTATGATCAGCCTCGTTGCGCTCCATCGCATCTTTGAATTCGTCGCGCGTGACGTACGAGTCGAGCATGTTGACATTAAGCGGGTCGTTGGCGACTTCGGTCTTTTGGTTGCGTGCCGCCCATGCCTTAACGGCGATGCTGACGAGTTTCGTAACTGCCGCCCCAGATAGGACGAGCCCACCGCCTTGGATGATGTCTGTCATCTCCATTACTTCATGCCCTCCACTACTTTTTCGGCGATATTGCCGACGGCTGTACCAGAGGATTCGATGATCTTGGCGTTTCGCTCGGAGACGTCGGTAGCTACGCCCTCAATAAAGACGCGGACAGAACCGTTAGTAGTCTTCTCGGCTTCGATTTTAGAGACGTCGGTTTTAAGGCCGACGGCAGTATAAGAGAGCGTGTATTCACCTTCGCGGACAAGCTCGATGGAGCGATAGCAGCCGGTGAGGAGTGTAGCCGCAAGGAAAGCAAAGAGCGCAAGGGATTTAGGGGGAACGGGTAATGGGGAA
>JAGCJE010000280.1 GCA_017648225.1 Kiritimatiellia bacterium
TCCGCTCAACAAAGACAACCCGACAGCGGCTATAAGAATCTTGTTCATATCATTCCTCCTTTTAGATTGCATCCTGCATGAAAATTTCCTATAAAATCTTCAGCGCAAAACGCCCTCCATTTTGTAATCACACGATTACTTTATCATAAATTCGCATACCTTGTCAACTGCGGAATCTGCCCGTTCCTACAACTGTAATTTAACTTTCTTAAAAGCCTTTTCCATTTTTTCTTCCGAACCCCAGGCGACGCGAACCTTTTCAGGATTAAGAATGCGACAGTGTCCCGTAACGATGTTGCGCTCGAGCTTCCAGCCGTCCTTCTCGTCGAGAACATCCCACCATACTCCAGCATCCATAACCTTCCACTCGAAATTGATTCTATCCTGAGGCACCATAACGCGCACACCTTTAGATTCTTTACCGTCCAAGACACGAGAGAGTTCCTCAAAATAAAACGACGCGTGATGGTTTGCGATTTCTTTCACAGCGTCGAACCTTCCCCAGAATGCGTCAATGACCGTATTCTTAGTGATATCCTCGGGTACGCGAATCTCCTTGACATTCTTCGGTGTCTTAAACGCTGCCGACGCTCCGTACGCAGGACCATCTTCGCCGCCCGCAATCGTATAAACATACTTCAATGTTATATCATCGGGATTTGCGACCACGATCAGCGGCTCTTTTGAGCCAAGACCCATCCTCTGAAGTTCAAAATCGTTGGCTGGGATTGCAGGCGCGAGCAAAATGCCGCGCTTTATCTTAACGCCGTCCAATGAAAGTCTCGCCAGAGTCCTGGCGACAATGCGTCCTCCGAGAGAATGGCCGACAAGCGTGAGACGGGCACGGCGCACTTCCGGCATCTTTTTAATCTCATCCGCCAATTTCACCGCTTCTAAATCGGCGTTCTTGGCGGCGGTCGGCCAAAGCTGATTTCCATCCCATTTACGGAAACTTATCTCGCTGGCGGAAAAAACATTTGTAAAACTGTTCCACGCCAATTCTTCCGGCTCTTTCGTCCGCATCCATCCCGGCACGTACCACGCTTCATCGGCTTTAACACCCGCTGTTGCGGCATACGCAAAAAATGCACAAATAACGCATATCGTATGTTTCAAAACTGAATTCCTTTCTCTCAACATCGCTGATTATACCAATCGTTCAACTTCGCGTTGAATTCAAGGCGGGAAAGTTTAGACCACTCGACGACCGAAGAGGTGATATCCTCGATGTGCATATCGACGCGGCGACGGCGGACGAACGGCGACCAGAAGAACCACAGCAAAACGCTCTTAATAAAGGTAGGCACAAACGCCGGCGAAGTCGTTCGGTTCTTCCGCGACCAGATCGACCCCCAAAGTCCGCGCGTTCTGACGCCGATTACGCGGACTTTAGGCGGAAGGTCGCCGCAAATATTGTGGGCGAGCTGACGAGTGCCGATATCTTCGCGCTCGCTCTCGGTCTGAATATGGCCAGACGGATAGAAAATGACGTTACCGCCGTCCTTAAGCGTATTCTTAACGATATCGCCCAACCCGCGCGCAATAGACGCTCCGGCGCGGGAACGGTTTTTGCGGAGATCCGGAACGGGAACCGCACCGAGAGTTTTCAATACGCGCGGAGCTACAATGCCAGCCTTAAAGAAGGACTCGTCGGAAAGCGGTTTTAGCGGAGTCTCCCAGAACGTCACACCCACGAGCATAGGATCGACCATGGCAGGATGATTAGGCAAAACGAGAACCGTTGAATTATTAGCCTTTATATCTTCCAATACATCTAAGCCGTCTACGGTTACCTTATATCGTCTCGCGAAAATCCATCGTCCGACACAAAGAAGAACGGAACGGTAACTGAAGACAAACAAAAACGGCACGATTAAAAAGACACCCGCGATGAGAAGGAGAAACGCCTTCGGACCCGCCAGAAAGCTGATGAGCGCGTAACATCCGCTCGCAACGAGCATAAAGAGAAATGAAACCTGATTGAAATACGAAAGAATCGTATTGAGTTTAGGACCCTTAACAACCTTTTGAATTTCAGCGTCAAACGGAAGCTTAAAGAATCCAAGATCAAAAGCGAGAATGCCTAAAACTGCCGCGAAACAAATCGGAGACATCGGCACAAAATAAAGAACGGCCAAAAGCGCCGCGGCTATCCATCCCGTCAAGAGTACGGAACCTAAAAGAAATCGCCTCTTATCGACGAAGCCGGCGACAACCTGACCTAAAACGATACCTACAGCCGCCGCGCAAAGAAGCGCCCCCGTTTCAGTCTCGCTGAGCCCGAGCCCCGTTTTACCGTAAACTAAAAGCCCCATCTGAAGCATCGCCGCGCCCCACCAGAACGTTGAAAGCGTAAAGATAACGGCGTTAAGCCCATCATAACGATTAGTCATACGATAAACGCGGCGCATATACCTTAAAGGATTTACTGCGTGAATCGAGCGATTAAGTTCCTCTTTAGCGCGAATCGTGTAACTCGCTAAAAGTCCAAGCGCGGCAAATCCGATTAAACAGCCGTAACTGAGAACTTCGCTCTTGATATCAGAA